>JAWCDI010000015.1:0-12274 GCA_044343505.1 Candidatus Aenigmatarchaeota archaeon
TAATAAATTCGGATTTTTAATGTAATATTTCCAGATGTGACAAGTCTTACACCTAGAATTACACATGTAAGTGAGAATAAGAATTATAACTTTTGGAAATCTTTTTAATAAGAGTAAGTCTTTTAATCTCATTAAAAGGATATGAAACAATTTTTCACCCAACTACACTTTTTATATATTTGATGTAGTTTAAGATCATTTTATCTTTAGTGTAACATTTCTCTACAAGTTTTCTACCATTTTTACCAAACGTAAATGCAAGATCTTCGTTTAGCAATATTTGCTTGGTTTTATTCACAAGCTCTTGTAAATTACCTGGAGGTACTAAAAATCCGGTGGAATTGTCCTTAATTATTTCTTTTAGACCACCGGAAGAATAGGCTATTACAGGTTTTCCAGCTGCCATGGCTTCGATCGCAACAATACCAAAAGGCTCCCCCCATAAACTTGGTATAACTATAACATACGATTTCTGATAAGTTTTTATTAATTTCTTTCTTGAAAGAAACCCAACACCCTCTACAAATTTTGTTTCTATAGGAGTGGTACATATAAACTTAGTATTTGGAAAATTTAATGTTTTGGCTAGTTTTACGAAATGTAAGTTCCCTTTCATTTCCTCCCATCTAGATAAATAGGACACTATTTTTGTATCTAAAACTTTATAGATAGGCCTGATTTCTTTACAATCAACCCCATTTTTAATCACGACTATTTCATTATTTATGAAATTCATTAAAATTTCTTTGACATAGTTGCTAGGAACTATAATTGAATTAACTTTATTCAAGAGTTTAATTCTTTCTACAATCTTTCTATAAATCAATAAAGATTCCATCATACCTATGTATTTGTACCTTTGCATGAGAAGCATATGAAGAGAACATTTCATTATCGAAGGACCCTTACAAATACCTCTTCTTTCTATATACAACGAAACTAATGGACATACTGGCCAATATTCATGAACAATACAAATTGTAGGTATATCTAACTCCAAACTGGCTCTTATAAATGAAGTATCGAAATCATAAAAACAAAGAGATATGTTTGGTTTTTCCTTTTCTAAAAATCTCTTATAAAATTTATATAAAATAAAATTTTTATCAATAGGAGAAATTATGTCTATCAACTTTAACCTTAAGTTTCTATTCAAAGATAATGTTTTAGTAGTAATTTCATGTTTTTTTAATCCATCAATTAAATATCTTCCAATAATACTCTCTCCGTAATGCATTTGTAACACGAAACCATTGACAACAACTTTCAGTTTCATACATTTACCTTAGGAAATTTTTGATGAGCTTAGTAACGTAAAAAACATCTTCCTCTTTCATATATTGGTGAGATGGTAGCGCTAAAATTTCTTTTCCTACTTTTTCTGTAATAGGGAGAGAGATTTTTCCACATTTCTTTTTAACAATTTCATGTAAGTGAGCGGGGTAAAGAGGATCAATTTTTGTTTCTACACCTTTTCGGAGTAAATAAAAAAATAACTTATCTCTATGCTTTGTTCTTATAACATATCTATAATAAGTATGAAAAGTTTTCTCTTGGACTTTAGGGATATCAACATATCCATTAAGCTCTTCATCATAAATTTTAGCAATTTCTCTTCTTTTTCTAATCCATTTATTAGTAAATGGTAACTTAGATTTTATGAACGCCATTTGAATTACTTCGAGATTTACAGGCCCAACATTTTGAAGTACTAGTAAACTATTAGATAAAGGATTCATAATATTCTTAACTCTTTTTACAAATTTTTTGTTTTTCGTTACTATCAACCCACCATATCCAAAACCTCCAATAATTTTTCCAGTATAAAAGCTAAAACATCCTATATCAGTGAAGGGTAACATTTTACCTTTATAAGTAGTAAAAAGTGCCTGTGCACAATCTTCAATAATTATCTGATCATGTTTTTTAGCAAGTTTAAGTATCTTTTCCATTTCACAGGAATTTCCATAAAGATGAATAGGGATTATGAATTTTGTTTTTTCACTAATTTTATCCTCAATTTCTCCCGGGTCTATTGTAAAAGTTTTTTCATCAATCTCAACGAATTTAGGCTTACAACCAGCCTGTAGAATACTTATTACAGGATAAACAGGTGTGAAGGAAGATATAATTACTTCATCCCCCTTTTTTATCCTGTTAGCAATTAACGATAAATATAGTGAAACTCTACCAGAGTTTGTACCAATGCAATATCTTCCATTAAAAATTTTTTTAAAAAGTTTATAAAATTTCTCTTCATAATCAAGTATTTCTATATCATTCTTTAAATTAAGAACTCTTTTAAGTTCATGTTGAAAATTTTTACTTATCTCTTTATTTACTTTGTCAAAAACTTCAAATCGAATCTTAATTCTATTTGAAAAGTATTTATTATATATTCTCTTAAATTCATTGCTTCTAAGTAACCATCTAAGCATATAAAACCTTTTAAGTAAATAAATTTAATAATAATTATAATGTTAAATTTAAAAGTTAAATATTTTTCTTTGTTTGATTCTCTTTACCTTTTTAAAAAACTTAAAGTATTCGAAAGTTGGAAATCATTATCATTCCCCACATTTTTTGTTTTATGTGTTCTGAATAAAATACTAAGATTTTTTTATTTCTTTTTATTGTTAAAGAATGGTAAACCAATTGGTTATTTTATAGTACAAAAACTATCAAAATATTTTGGAAAAGAAGCAGGAGGTTACATAGAACCTCAAGAAAGGGGAAAAGGGTACTGGCTAATTCTAAGTAGATATGCTTTTAGGTACCTTAAAAAGAAAGGGATAAAATTCTTATTTGGACTTACTCCAATAACCCCTACGAAACATGATAATTTTTTAAAAAAAATAGGTATAGGAAAAACTGTAAAAACTTACTTAGTTTTATTAATTCATATAAAAGATATATCAGCCTTTATTGAAAAAATTATGAAAATAAAACCTAAAACTACTTGTCAAAAGCTAACATATAAAGATATTATTCACATATTAACCTTTACTGGTTTACATACGAGAAAAGTGTATAAATTCTTATATGAGATTCTTTATTCAAAAATATCCAAGAATGTTAAAACTATAAGGAGTTTTTTGATTATCATCAAAACTCGAAAATCTTCCACCACAAATATATTTTTTTCTGATTTTCTTTTACTTAAAAGATATTTAGAAGATAATAAAGAGAAATTAAGGAAATTAAGAGAATTACACCTTTATAATTTTGGACCCTTATTAAGAATTTTTAATCAATTTAAAAATGAGAAAATGTACTTATTTATGATAAGATTATAGTTACTCTGAGGATATTAAAATGGAAAACTTAGTTAAGTTATCGAGAAATGAAATTAAAAAAAGACAAGTTAAATTATTAAAAAGTATATTAATTAAAGCATATAAAAGGATAGAGTTTTACAAAAAGAGATATCGAGAAGTAAACGTAAATATCGATTCTATCAAAAATTTGAGAGATTTGCAAAAGTTACCACTTGTACGTAAGGATGATATGTGTAAAAATTTTAGAGATTTTTTATTGAACAAAAAAATTGTTGAATGGCACGCTACTTCAGGTACTACAGGAACGCCAACACTAGTTGGCTTCACAAAAAATGATGTTGCCATTCAAACCGAATTAGAAGTAAGAAATCTCCTTTCTATAGGCGTAAAGAGGGGAGATACAGTATTAAACACTATATCATATGGATTGTTTGTAGCAGGTATGATGCTTCATAATGCTCTAATAAGAATAGGGGCCACTGTAGTACCTTCAGGTAAAACATCTTTAGTGGATCAACAAGTTCTACTTATAGAAAATTTTCATCCCACTGTGTTAATAGGAACACCACAATTTTTGATCAGACTTGCTTACATATATGAAGAATTAACTGGAAAATCCCCAGAAAGTACCTCAGTTAGAAAAATTTATTCCATTGGTGAACCATTACCTCAGAAAATAAGGAAAAAAATAGAGGATATGTGGAATGCTAAAGTATTCATAGGTTATGGTCTAACAGAGATTGGAAGCGGTGCAGAATGTGAGGAAAGGAACGGTGTCCATTGGCCAGAAGACCACATTATTACAGAGGTTATAGATCCAAAAACTCAGGAAGTTATAGAAGATGGAAAGGGTGAGCTTGTATATACAACTTTAACTAAAACAGGAACTGTTGCAATAAGATTTAAGTCTGGTGATTTCTCAAGTGTTATAAAAGAACCCTGTAGTTGTGGAAGAAACTTTATTAGAATTTTACCACCAAAATATAGAATAGATGATTTAGTGAAGATACGCGGAACACTTTTAAGTCCTTATGTTATAGATGAAGTAATGTTTCAAATCCCCTACGTTAAAAACTATCTCTATATAATAAAAAGAGACGAAAAAACTCTTAGAGATATAATAAAAGTTTATGTTGAAGCTAAGGAAAATAAAATTGACCCAGAACTTATTTCTAGGAAGCTTCAAGCTTTTACGTGGGTAAAACCAAATACAGTAAAAATTGTTAAAAAAAATTCAATACCATTGATAGGAAACAAGCCCCGTAGATTTTTTGATTTAAGGAACGGGAAAAAATCAATAAAGGAAGTTGAAAAATTTATAGAACAAAACAACGGAATTAAGGATTTTTGAAAAAAAGTTTAATTTTTAAAAGACTAGAAATAAATTATGAGAAATTTTTCTGCTGGAGGATTCACAACAAATTTGAAAATAAGAATACCTGAAAAAAAAGAAATTATTACAGGAAAAGAGGCAAGATTGTATGCTAATAGAAAAGATGATCGATCTCTAAATTATAGTATGGTCGCTTTCGATATAATCGAAAGAACAAAGCTGAATAATGATCAAAAAATTTTAGAAGTAGCGTGTGGTGCCGGGCAACTTGCATACTATTTATATCTTTTTACGAAAAGTAATAATATCATTGCTACTGATGGTAGCAAAGAGCTCATATCTTTTGCTCAAGAAAAGTTTAAAGGAGTACCGATAAAATTTTTTGTGGCAAATATTTACAATCATCCTTGGAAAGAAATGAATGATATTGTTATTTGTAAAGACGCTTTCCATCATTTAAAAAAACCTATTGAAGGAATAAAAAAACTTTTTAATTTAGTATCTTATGGAGGTATCCTTTACATCTATGATTTAGCTAGAGATGCTCCAAGACGTCAAATTGAAAAGCGATTAAACACTTTTGACAACGAGCATGAGAAAAAAAGGTTTCTACAGTCACTTAATGCATCCTTTACACTCAAGGAAATGAAAGAAATTCTTAAGAAAGCAATGATAAAAAAGTATAAGTATTTTTATCCTTCTCAATTTTCTAAAGAAAATATTTCTTACCACGAAGAATGGATTAAAAAAGATAAAGTAAAAGAGCATAAGCTTTCTAAGCTTTCAAGAATTTTTTTAATATACAAGTTATGAAGATGAAAAAAGAGGATGTTGAAAAATTGATAGAAAAACTGGCTCAACAAAGGTTCAGCTCCGCAGAAATAGGGATGATTTTGAGAGATCAATACAGTATTCCAGACGTCAAAGCGATAACAGGAAAGAGTATAAGCGAGATAATGAAGGAAAAAAATGTGTATCCAGAAATACCAGAAGACTTGTTAAATCTTTTGAGAAGGGCTGTTAACTTAAGGGCACATCTTGAAAAGAATAAAGCAGATAAACATTCTTTAAGAGGACTTCAAAACTTGGAATCGAAGATAAAGAGATTGGGGAAATATTACGTGAGGAAGGGAATTTTACCGAAAGATTGGGAATATTCTCCTGAAAGAGCAAAGCTGATAGTTAAAAAGTGATAGCTTGTTCTTGGAAGAATTGGAAAGGGCATCCAACTTCTACACTAAAAATGATAAAAATTTATGAAAATATTAAATTGTAAATTAGAGCATAGCAGGTTTTATAAGAGGTAAAGACGTAACAAACAAAAAATCTTTCATCAACGCTAAATTTCATATTTACCATTTTAATCTTCCAACCATTACTTCATCTTTAATGAAAGTATGAAATTTACAACTAAATCATAATTATCCTTAAAAAAATTAAAATAAAATTGGTTAGCAAAAATTAACTTAGGTCTAGTTGCTTTAATTTTGCTCAAAAATTTTCCTTGTACAATAAAATTAATAAATTTTAGGCCCGAGTCAAAATAGTTATTAAAGATTTTTCTTTTTGTGATAAAAGAGACTAAATTTTACTAATTTCAATTTGTTCTCTCGAAAATTTTATTGAAAAACTCTTAAATATTTAAAAAATTATATTTTTATATAGAGTTATATGAGAAAATTAGATGTTGTATTAATTTCACTTCTTTTAATTTTTATAACTTGGAATATAATTCTCCAATACGAGTTAGTAAAACTCAAAGGAGAGAAAAACAAAGAGAATATAATTCTCCAATATGGAATTAATAGAAAAGTTTTAAAAAATAAACCAGTACTGAGCGAGTATATACCTAGGTCAGACTTAACTTTAGAGGAAGGTGGTTGGTTTTCAAAAGAAGGGATACCACCTACTGAAGTTAACTATAGTTTGATAAATAACACCTATGGTTGGAAGAGTAATGGTTGGCTTGAATTAAGGAATAACACCCCTAACAGAAAAGGTATTGCGGTGATTCATCCAATTAACATCAAAATTCCGAGATACATAGAAACGCCTGAGTTTGTTGTTCCTAGCTATGGAAACCTGGTTATTGGATTGGCTAATGGAAATTGCAATTTAGATGTGAGTTATTTAAATTGCATAGATAGAAATCTTGATAATATTTTTAGAATTTATGTTGTTGACGAAGAAGGCAATGTCATAGCTAAGGTGGATGAACTTACCGTGAAGGCAGGGGATGGTTGGCTTGATATAATGTATCCCATTCAATCTTTAAAAATAAAGCCAGGAACTAAAGCTAAAATTCGGGTAGAAAGTTGGGCTGGGGGAAATGAACTCTGGAATGGGGAATTTGGTATAGTTGATTATATTGATATTTTGCTATAGTTGTTGACTTAAAACTCTCAAGACGTTTTGTAATTCACAAATAAAATTTATATAGAATTCATTAACAGAAGTAGTAAAATAATCTTTAACCAAACTATTATAGGTTATTTGAGTTTTCTTGTTTGATAGAATCTTTTTTAAATCATAATCATAGTTTCTTAAATTTCCTACTACACTATTAAAAGTTTGGCTTAATGCTACTTCTCCTCTTGGTAAGATATACACATTTGAAAGAAGAGGATTTAAAGATTTTTTACCGTTATATAAAAAGTTGTAGTAAAAGAACCTAAGTATTTTTCGTAATTTTGTAGTATTATCTTCTTTTATACTTCTTATTATTTTTTCCTCCTTCATGAGATATTTCAAAATCTCAGAAATTTTCTCATGTGAAGGTTTAATTTTAAGGTCATAATTATGAAAGATAAATCGCTGTTCCACTATCTCAAAAGCGTAGTTATCAAGTTTTAATTTTCTTTTAATGAAATTTAAAATTTGAGGAATTTTATCGATATTAAATATAGTGATTAAAGTATTGGTCCCAAAATAAAGATTGTTATATTCTCTCTTAAGTTGTTTTAAAACATTAAGAGTTTGAATAGCTAGCTTAAAATTTCCTTTAAAACCCCTCAATTCGTCATGTTCCTTTCCGATAGCATCTAAAGAAATGTTTACTATTACCTTTAATTTACACTTACAATTTTTAAAGATATAAATCAAGTCTTTTTTTACTTTTTGTGGAAGAGTGCCGTTTGTTGAAATTGTTATGATGTTTGGTTTAAGTTTATTTATTAATGTTACAATTATTCGATCGAAATCTTCCCGCATGAAAGGTTCTCCGCCACTTATGTTTATCCAGAACACTTTGTTTCTACCTATCTTGTTTGCAATCTTTGAATATTCCTCTATACTTAACTCATTCTTAACTATCTCGGGATTATTCAAATAAACTCTTCCAATATTGCAGTGCTTACAAAGGGAATTACACATATTCGTAATATATAGAGTTAAAACGAAGGGAAATGGTCGGAAAAAATGTAAATATCTATGAATGTTGCATTGAAAAATTTTTAAAATTAGTGTAAATTTATTCATTATTTTTAATTATATGGATGGACTTTAAAATTTTCTATTGTAATACCTAGGCAACGTGTGTCTAGTTATAATTTCATCTCTAAAGTATAATACAAAAAGTGGTGTAATATTAATAAATTTCTTCTGGTATTTATGAGAAATTATAATATAATTTTTCCATTCCTGATAGACCATTACTGAAATTTCTTTATTTACACATTCTACTTAAAAAAACATACTTTTTAATCTTCTTGCAAGAAAGTTTATTCGAAGATTCATATCTTTAAGTGAATAGATTGAGAAAACACTTTCTCCTTTCCAATGATAAGTTATGTTCGAGAATTTATCAATTTCTTTTTCATACAACCTTTTTCAGGAATGGGATAAAGGAATGGAACAGATTTTATACTCAAGTTACCGATGACAAAACTAAGACACCTTAAGTTGCTTGAAATGTTTAAATCAATTATGATATATTTGAGATTTCAATAGAGTGAATCTCAATTGTTCCGTTATTTATCAACAATCTAAAAAATTGTTATCTGTCTCTGGTAAAAACCACACATCCAAGTATAGAAACCGTGGGTTTTTGTAATCACGAGAAATCTTGAAAGATCTTTGAAATCGTAAAATTGTACATCTCCAATCTATTTATTTTTTAACAAAAAATTCATTGACTTGGTTACACTTTTTGTTTGAAATAATTTTTATTATGTTTACATCTCGATTAAGTTGTATAATTTGTGAAAAAACAACGAGAGTATGATTTTGAATTGAAAAATTGAATTTAACATTATTTACCCTTATTGTAAGATGTCATCATTTAATGAAAATAAATTTAAATAAAAATTAGAGTTCAGGAGTTTTGGTGCGATACCTTAAAAAGAATTCATTTAAATGTTTCGTAAAAATAGTTGTATCAATAAAAAGAGAAGGAGTTTATTTTTAAAAAACTTTCAAGATAAATTTTGATTGTATACTTCGATTGTTTTCAAATCCTTGTAACGACAAAAGATTAGCGAAAAGAGAACTCCTATTAATAAAATGATTTCTACTGAATAACTTTTGTGAATCGTCAATTTTAATAAAATAATGAATCCAAATATTAAAAGTGACATAAGAGGTGAAGAAACATATCGAAAAGCCATCCTTCCCCCCATTCTATGATAGAGAAAAAGTAAATGAAACTCAAAAATAAAAGAGAATAAAAATTGCTTCTTCTTTCCTCCTAATAGGTCTATTGCCCTTGCTTCTTTACAATTTCCTGTTGTTCAACGATCATTTCCAAGGTTCCTACAAATTTACTTAGGAAAAAAGGTATATTTAATTTAATGGAAAGAAAATTATTATTAAAATTTTTAAAAATTTTCATCAAAACAAATTGGAAGGAAAAACTTCCGTTTATCATATTTATAATGGTTACTCTGTTAATTCTAATTAAAAATAGACCTTTTTGGGAAGATGAAGCCCTTTACTCACTGGCTTCTCAAAAAACGGGAGATTGGAGCTTTTATATTCGTATAGACGGAATAACAAATGTAGCTTCCAAAATACTATTTTTTCCACATTTTATCACTGCGAATTTATTTGGCAATTATGAATTTTCATTTAGGATTATATCTTTAATTTTAGGTTTTTTAATTCTTCGGTTGACATACAGAATTCTAAACTACATTTATAACCAAGTAAATTTACTTTTCTTTTTCTCTTTAGTCTTATTTCCACCTTTTATTTTGATGTCTACAGAAAACCTTCCTATCATATGGTTTCTTTTTATATCTCTTGTTTTCTTCAATCTTTATATAAACTTCCAAGTAGGTAAATTAGATTTTAAGAAATTTATTGCTTACACATCGTTTCTAGCAATTCTTAGCCCCTTTCTCACCATTGTTTTTTTTATTTTTTCGCTATGTAAGTTTGTGTTTAAACTTACAATAGTACGTAGTATTAAAAAATGTAAATATGAACTCATGTTAATTCTCGTTATCCTTTTTATCCTTATTGTAACTATAATAACTACTTACTTCTCAGAGATATCAACCAAAAGAGAACTTACTAATTTATATCTAGACTTTCAAAAATATCTTCAAGAAATAGTTTTTGAACCACTTATCTCGCAATTAAAAAATGGCTTAAATCATTTCCAACGAATCTCTTATGAATTTATGAGTTATCTCGCTAATTACTTCTATTTACCTGTATTCTTCCTTCCCATAGCGATTGTAAACATTTTAAAAAATGAGAAAAGTAAAGATCTTTTGATTCTATTTATTTCACTATTTCTTTCTATTATAATTGCAAGTTTCTATATGGAAAGAGGACACACTTATCCAACAAGGGGAATCTCTTTATTGTCTTATACATACTTGCTCTTAATACATCCATTCAAGAGAAAAAATATGACTATCACTTTAGCAGTTAACTCAGTAATAATCTTTATGATAATAATTTATACGATTCATCTTCTACCATTTGTGACAGATTCTACACTTTATTTGAAAGATAATAATTTAACTTTAAAGAGTTTAACAGAGGTAGAATACAAAAATATAAAATGGCGATATGAAGATTGTAAAGAGCGTATAAGAATTAAAATAAACGAGACACGGGAGTGTATAAGAATTAGAATCAATAAACAACCTTCTCACGTATATTTAACTTTTTTTGATATACGTTATTTTGATGATTACGAAATCCCTTATAATTACTATTGGAATGATACTTCACTATTACTATCCTTTAGTTTACCATTCAAAGATATTAAAAATAATTTTACATCAGAACTCATCTTTTATCTTTCTTCAAAAAATGCTCAATTTCAAAACAAAAATTTTACAAACTGTATTGAAATTAAAAATTTTGAAATGGAAAACAAACCAACTTCTCTGGAGAATTTTATGAATAGAAAGATATTTAATTTTGATATCCATCCCTTGTTTCACGAAAACTTTGATTGGCGAAGCTTGGCAAATTTTATTTATAATTCTATTAAGGAAAAAGAAATTATAAACTATATAGAATTTTATGTTTCTTTACCATCTCCATTGATTTTATACTTGAGTAAACACAACATGACAGAAGTTATATCATTTAATGATTTACACAAAAATGTTCTATATCCTTTTGAAATCAATGTAACAAGTTTATTGTTATGTGAAAAAAAGGGCTGGTATGGTGAAAGATGGTTTGTTTTAGATAATATGCGATATTGGTGGCAATTAAGAGAAAATGAGAAAAAAATGCTCGAAGAAAAATGTGAGAAAATGTTTTTCCCAAAATTTTTAATTTATAGATGTGTTCAGTATTGTATATAAGTTAGGTAATAAATAAGGATTTGAATAAATATTTTAATTCAGTAATAGTATTCTTAAATAAAATCTCACTAGTTATTGGACAGAAATAATATCCTATAAGGTTTTTATTAATTTTTTCAAACAAGTTCTTCTTTATTACATTAAGAGCGTCTTTCTTAATATTCCCGAATTTTTTTCGAAAATTGAAGTGGTTATAAACATTACCGAATGGATCAACCACAAAAAAATACTTATGTAGATCGTTAAACACGATATATCTTTTGTTCATTAAATAAGTGGTGATCAGATTAGAAAAGAAATAGTTAAAATAAAGATTGATACGTGTTCTTATAGGGAGATATCTAAATATATTGAACCAGAAATTAATATCATCTTCTACTCTTTTAAGGAATTCATTATCTACATCAAAATATTTAGGTGGTAGGTTGTAATAAGGAGCATTCATAGCAAGATTTAAACTTATTTGAGGTAGTGTTATTTTGAATTCTTTATTTACAAATTTAAAGAAATCCTTAAAGTTTCCGGCATTAAAGCTACTGATGGTATAACTTAAAGAAACTTTTAAATTTTGAAAATCTTTGGCTAAAGCATTGAGTTTAGTGAATAATAAAATTGCTCTCTTGAAGTTTCCTTCTATTCCTCGAATACTATCATGAAGATTTGGAATACCATCTAAACTTATAAAAATGTGAATGTGTTTATTATTTCCGACTGAATTAATTATTTCTTTGATTCGTTCAAAAAATTTTTTGTAAAATATACCATTAGTAAATATCTCTATATGGTCAACGGTCTTTAAACACTCCATAACGATTTCCTTAAAATCTTCTCTTAATATAGGCTCACCTCCTGTTAATACAATTTTTTTTATTCCACTTAACTGGTTTAGAAAT
>JAWCDI010000147.1:0-3218 GCA_044343505.1 Candidatus Aenigmatarchaeota archaeon
AAAACTTCTCAAGAGAAATGTCTGGAGGAATAGCAAATGCTGGAAACTTTACCAAGTTGTGACTAACAATCGATTCTTGTTCACCATATCTTGCATCAATTGAAGGCTTGAAAGCAATTACTTTTTGTCTTGCTAAAATAACCCTCCTTATTCTTCGTAAAAGCTCCTCTGTTTTGCCAGAAAACATGGGACCTGTAATTACTTCTAATTTCCCACTCATTCTAACCTCCTAAATTGAAGCTATCTCAATTTGGTGGGAAGTTGAACTTACTTTGTTAAAAAGTTGGAAAATCTTACTATTTGGAAAGGGAAGTTGCCATAATTTTTCCTCGGATATTTTTCTTTTGAACAAAAATGCGGGAATTACTATTCCATCCGGGGTAATCTTAAGTGAACCTTTGGAACTTTTAACAATTATACAAACCGATTTTTCCTGAGCAGTTCTTATTAACTCAACTAATTCATTTATCGTATTTTCCCTATTGTTAATTACTTTTTTTACATTTTCTAGCAGACTCATTTTCACCTCCTTTTCAAACCCAACTTTAATCTTTTGTGCTTTACCGAATTAATTGTCCGTCCAAGTATTTTTGCTAGCTGGACATCACTTTTCCTTGGATAAAGTCTTTTTAGAATTTGTTCTTCTTTTTTTGTCCATGGTTTGTGGAATTCTTTTTTAATCCCAATTCTTCGTCTCTTTGAAGCAATAGCAATTGAGCTCCTACGGGGCAAAAATTTTCGTAACTCTTTAGCTGAGAGGTGGTAATTTTGAACTAAAATTTTGAGTTCTTGTTGACTCCATTTTGGTTTTTGTTTCTTTTTCAAACCCAATCTATGTCTCCTTCTTCTTACTGAACTTTCTGTTCTTCCCAAAATTTGTGCCACTTCCCAATCGCTCAGATGAATATTGTTTTTTAAAATTTTGTCCTCCTCTTTCGTCCATTTGCCTTTCCTTTTCTGTTTTTTCAGCTTTTTCTGGAGTTCTTTTACTTTAATTCCCCAACTTTTAGCTTTTGCCGATAATCTTTGTTTTGAAATCCCGAGTTTTTTGGCAATTTCAGTCAATGTTTCCCCTTTCTTTAATTGCTTTTTTAACTCTCCTTTTGTAATTCCCCGCCACTTGTTACTCATTAGTTCTCACCTCCTTATCTTTAAAATATATAATTGTTAAATATTTTTGTCAATATAAAAAAGTGCTATAATTTAAAATAGTGAAAGAATCTTATTTATATAAAAAGCTACCAAAAAATAAAGTTCAATGCCAAACTTGTGCTCATTATTGTGTTTTGGAGCCAGGAGAAAGAGGAAAATGCGGAGTTAGGGAAAACATTGAAGGAAAATTATATGTTTTAAATTATGAAAAATTAATTGCCATCCACATTGATCCTATTGAAAAAAAGCCCTTGTATCATTTTTTACCGAATACTTACTCTCTCTCTATTGCTGCTGTTGGCTGTAATTTTTCTTGCTTGAATTGTCAAAATTGGGAAATTTCTCAGGCATTTAAAGGAAAAAAAGAAATTCCAGGAGAAAAAGTTTCTCCTGAAGAAATCGTAAAAATTGCTCTTGAAAATAAACTCCCTTCTATTTCTTATACTTATACTGAACCTACGATATTTTTAGAATATGCTCTAGACATAATGAAACTAGCTAAAAAAGCAGGATTAAAAAATATTTTTGTTTCAAATGGGTTTATGTCTCCAGAATCAGCCGAATTGGTGATTCCTTATCTCGATGCCAACAATATTGATATTAAAGGATTTTCTGAAAGTTTCTATCAAAAAGTTTGCGCCGGAAGGTTGGATCCTGTTTTGGAAACTGCGAAATTAATGAAAAAATCTGGAGTGTGGATTGAAATTACAACTTTAGTAATTCCTAATCTTTCTGATTCTGAAAAAATGTTTAAAGAAATTGCAATTTGGATTAAAGAAAATTTGGGTGCCGAGACTCCATGGCATATTTCTAGATTTTCTGGAGAAATTTCTTGGAAATTACAAAATCTTCCAGATACTCCAATTGAGGTATTAGAAAAAGCAATAAAAATTGGAAAAGAAGTTGGTTTAAAGTATGTATACATTGGAAACGTTCCTGGTCATCAAGCAGAAAACACTTTTTGTCCAACATGCGGAGCGTTAGTAATTTCTAGAATAAATTATTTTGTTCATCGTTATGACAATAATGGAAAATGTCCAAGATGTGGCGAGGAGTTGAGTATATATTGTTAATTTTGTTAATATTAAAATAGAATTTAAGAAAAAAATTTAAACTTATGGCAAAAAAATTTTTCTATTTTTCGGTTTTTTTTCTCTTGCACTTACTCTTACTGTTTATTTTTAGTTTTTCTATCTCAGCTGGAGGTTGTTTAGATAAAAATTGTTCTGGTAGTCAAAACTGTGGTTGTCAAAGATATAGAGTAGAACCTGGAGAAACAATTACAGTGTATGAACATGAAATATGCCAGAGAGTGGGTAATCAATCAGGGTATCCTCCAATTTTTATTCCTACAAATACTCTAAGTGAATGGAGTTCGTTTTGTATTCACCGTCCCTCTCATGTTAGTTGTTTGCCTTGCCCTACTCCCACCCCTTCTCCTACGCCATCTCCTAGTGAGTGTAGTGGAGATTTAAGATTTTACATTATTCCAAACCCTGTGAGATATTGTGCTCAGAATGGACTTGCAGAAAGACCTACCTTTGTGATTGAAGGACTTTCACCGGGATGCGAAGGATATGGAGCAACAGTTTGGGAATATAATCCAAATGCTTGGGGACCGGGTAGAGGAGGGTGGATATATGTGAGAAGTGACTGTATAATAGGACCACATGGAGGATGCAAGGCTACAATGGGTTTAAATCTTCCTTCACCTAGTACTTATTATACTTATGGAGTAGGAATTTATACTCCATCAGGAGGAAGTCCTATAATGTGGAAAACTAATAATTTATATTTTGAAGGTGGGGCATGTAGAAATCTTTGTAGTAGAAGAGATTTGTGGGATTGTTGTGATTTACAAACTGGTAGATATTGTTATTGGGAAACCACCGGCAGTAATTTTCAATGGAGTAAATGTCTAGGTCCCGTCCAAGGAGGAAATTGTTATTCACTTTTAGGAAATTGTTGTACTAGTCATCCTGAAACTGTAGGGTGCGAAAAACCACTTTGTGCAAAATGTGTTTGCGAAACTTTAGGTTCAAGCTATTGTTGCAGTGCAGGATGGG
>JAWCDI010000148.1:0-3214 GCA_044343505.1 Candidatus Aenigmatarchaeota archaeon
ATTTTTTATGCCAAAATTCTGTAGTATTATAAGCCTGAGTTAGAGTATATCTCAACCTCTTATTTTGCAATTCTTCCAATTCTCTCCTTGGCAAAGTTTCTATGGGTAAAGGTCTTCCCATATTTCTCATTCTTGCAGATAATTTTTTTAAAAAAATATATGAGTATTCAAAAATTAAAGTTTTGGAACAATTATTCCTTTTTCAGCAGGCTTAACTTCTACTCCCTTTTCAGTTATGAAAATCTTGTGAACATCTTTTGAATGATTTCCATACCTAAGCTTAACAACGAGCAAATCTATATCACTTCTTGCGTACTTGAAAGGTCTCAAAGTTATAACACCATCGACCAAAAATTCGGAAACTGTGTCTCTACTCAACCAATTTCCTTCTTCTGGAAGTTCCGAAGTTACTATTGAAGTGCAGCCAGTAGCTTTAATTTCTTTTATTATTTTCATCACAACATTTTTAATAAGTAAGGATTCACTCAGAGCCACTGGCGATATCGTATCCAAAACTTCAAATAGCTTCTTTTTCTTGAGTTCAACAGGGGCCAAAAATTCTGTAAGGGTTGTTAAAGAATCAAGAACTATTCTCTTGGCTTTGATCTCTTTAGCCATCTTGCTCAATTTTTTCAAATAATTCAAATCTTCTTCTTTCGTGACATCTACGTGATAAAGCTTTAGCATCTTCTTCTCTTCTAAATCTTTTAAATCCCAACCGAAATTACTGGCTTCATTCCTCAATTCTTCTTCAGTTTGATCTGTAGAAACGTAAATCCCAGGCTCGTTGAATTTTAAAGCACCGTAATAAATAAAGCTCAGACAAAGAAGTGTTTTGCCTGTACCTGCAGAGCCTGAAACCAAAACAACATTTCCCCTTGGAATCCCCCCACCTAAAGCCTGATCCAAACCTTCTATCCCAGTTTTAACCCTTTCCATAAAAAGAATTTGAGGTTACTTTAATTTAAACTTTATTTGAAAAGTTTTTCTTTAGGATAAACTACTATTCCTTTTCTTGCTTTTATTTCGAATGGGTAGATTTCTGTTGCATGGTTAGTTGCCCTCATCTTCCTTATTGTTATGCCCCTTGGAGATAATCCTGGAAAATAAGATAGTAAAATTATACCATCACAAGTGAATTCTTCTATTCCAAAAGATGATATAGCATTGGTGCCTTCTGGTATTTCACAGGTCAGTAGTGTGGTGCAATTAAGTTTTTTAAGCAATTTGTCCAACTCGAGTAAACTTCTCCTTATCTCCAAAGGTTTCTCGAAGAAAAGACTTATAACAGTCAAAGGATCTATCACAATCCTCTCGGCCTCGATTTTTTCAACATTCGTTTCTATCAAGTTCTTGAATATCTCGAAATCATAAATATCCGATTTTATCAACAACAATTCACCTTTTTTCTCCAGTTTTTCCAAAGGCCATCCAAAGGTAGTGAACATATATCTTTTAATCCTTTTAACGTCTTCTTCCAAAGAAATGTAAATCCCCTTTTCCTTATACATCAAAACACCGTTGACTAAAAACTGAATGGACAATATTGTTTTACCAGTTCCAGGAGTTCCAGATATGAGGATCGTCGACCATTTTGGAAACCCTCCTTTTAAAAGGACATCCAAGCCTTTTATTCCCGTTGGCGCTCTTTCTATTCCATCCATCTCTTTCATAAATTTAATTTTATCTTTGAGATATAAGAATAAAACTGAAATTAAAAGACGAAGTTTTTGTTCCAAAGTGCTTAAGTTATTTTTCAAGAAAATTTAATTAAATTTATGAAATCTCAAGTGGCTTTGGAATACTTGATGGTGATTTCTTTTGCTTTGATGGTTTTAGTACCTTACACCCTTTACCTCCAAACAGTTTCCCAAAATTTGAAAGATGATAACAATTTACTCGTAGCTTCAAGCTCAGTACAAAAAATAGGTCAAATGAGTGATTGGGTTTTCTCTCAAGGTGAGCCAGCTAAGGTAACTATTCTCCTTCAAATACCAAACAACGTTGAAGAGATATCTTTCAACGGTAAGATGATGAAATGGAGGGTGAGAACGAGCTCTGGCGTATCTGATATCTATTACTTCTCGACAGCAAACCTTACAGGCAACCTTTCAACAAACCCGGGCTACTACTATGTTTCGATTCAAGCCATGAAAGATGGGGTGAATGTGAGTGTTAGCTCAAGTTAGTTTAGAATTTATAACTCTCCTTTCTCTCCTCTCTATTTTTTTACTCTTGTTGATTTATCAAGGCTTTGGACTTCAAAACAAGTTGAGTTATAATAAGATTTTGATGGGCGCACAAGCTATAAGTGATCAAGTAGCTTCTGAGATAAACCTTGCTCTCAAAGCTGGAGACGGTTATTCAAGATTTTTCACCATTCCTCCAAAAATCTTGAATTTGATAGATTATACGATCGAGGTAAAAGATTATAATATCATAGTAAGCTGGGATGGAAACTATGTTAAATCTTCAATATTAACGAGAAGCATCTATGGGCAAATATTGAAAGGCAATAACTTTATAAAGAATGTGGATGGTTTAATATATGTCAATACGTAAGGGCCAAACTTTTACTTATGATTTTTTCATAGCTTCGAGTATCTTTTTAATAGTTTTAATTTTAGTGATGAGTAATTGGTATTTTTCAATAATTCAGACTCAAGAGACTATTCAAAGGAATCACGCCTTGAATACTTTGTTCTCGGCATCAGAAGTTTGGTTTAAAGATGGTTATCCAAGATTTTGGGATGTGGAGAACGTGGTGGAGTTAGGTTTATCTAACGACGGAACCATAAACAAAACAAAAATGGAACTTTTGAATTCTCTCGGATACTCTGAAGTCCTTTCTTTACTCAACAGCGATTTCAATTTATGTTATGAAATTTGGAAAAACGGAAGTTTAGTGTTTCGTTTTCCACAGCACGTAGATTTGGATTCGGCTAAAAATGTTTACAAACTAGAAAGGATAGGCATACTGGACGAACAACCTGTGAAAGTGGTGACTTTGGTATGGAAATGAAAGGTCTAGCTTTCACGATAGACATGCTTATTGGTTTAACGTTAGTTATAGCGATAATACCTTTATTATACTCCACACAAGAACCGAATCATCTAGAAACATCTTATCAAGTTTTGAATTACCAAGTAAAAGATTTGATGAATGTACTTTCAAAATTGAAAGTCAGTTCTTTCTTGAACACACCAACTATTT
>JAWCDI010000149.1:0-3193 GCA_044343505.1 Candidatus Aenigmatarchaeota archaeon
CCATTATGCTCTTCACAATCTTGCATAATATTTCCAAATTCTCTTGAACCATATCTATTAAATATCTCAACTTTAAATGCTTCTTTTATTTTTTCTCTAATAAAAGGATCAAGCGTTTCTGACGTCGCAATAATTGATTTTATTTTAAAATTAAACTCTACTTTATTTTCTTTTATCCAAGTTGCAAGAAGAGAAAGAGCCGACACATATCCATAAATAATTTTAGGCTTTATTTTCATTATATATTTTAATATTTTAGTTGTTGGTTTGTTGTTTAAGTCTAATATAGATAAAAAATATGTTCCTGATAGTTTGTTATATAGATTGACTAATAAGTTCGTATTAGGTCTCGGGTTTGATATGTACAAAATTTTATCACCCACTTCTCTTCTGGCCCAAGAATTAAACAAGTATCCAGTAGCAGCATGTAAGTCATTTGAATATTTATCCCATAAAAAAATAAGTGGTTCACCAGTAGAACCAGAGGTTGTATCTACTCTTCTTCTATTTTTTGGTATATTAGTTGCAATTAATTTTTTAAAATTTTTTCTTATTTCTTGTTTTGTGAGTAAAGGCAGCTTTACTATATCATCTTTACTTTTAATATCATTGGGTCTAATTTCATTCTTAAGAAAAAACTCTCTATAATAAGGAACATGTTTATAAGCATGTTCTAAAATCATCTTAAATTTTTTCCATTGTCTTTGTTCTAACTCTTGTTTATGTTTAAACTGTAACTCTTTAAATTCTTTAAAATACATCCAAAATTTCTTTCTTAATAATTTTTCACATGAGAATATGAAACATTTTTCAAGAAAATTTGATAAATTCATTCTATCATTCCACTCCCTATTAATACACATATTTTATCTATTCTATGTTGCATGTTTGTTAAGTATTTCTAACAATAAATTATTATTAGAAAGTGCTTTATATTTTAAAATTCTCCTCATATTAATCAGTCTCTTCCTTATATACCTGTAGTTTTTTATGGCTGAAATTGTCTTTTTCTTTAAAATATCGAGATTTAATTCTTTCCAATCAATACAATAGTCCTCCATTCTAGCTAGTTCCATAAATCCTCTTATTTTTCCGTTTCCATAATCAATAGCTATTACCGGTATGCAGGACATAATACCTATAACAGCTCCTATAACTCTTGTTGAAATAATCAAATTAGATGAAGAAATCGTTTCGATATAGTCTTTCAGAGAATATTCTCTTTTTATCTTTATTATCTTATCTTTTTGATCTAGTCTACGCGATAAAATTTTATCTATTGCAATGATGTCGTCATCTTCAAGAAATTTCGATTGGTAACACATAATTATTTTAGCATTATATTTTTTAATTAAGAAATCGATTAAACTAGAAATAATTAAGATATATTTTTCGTAGTTCTTCATACTTTTTGTCGAAACTCTAGGAATTATAGTAATTTTAAGTTCTTTCTTTATTTTTCTTACTGGTACCGGAAGAGTGTAAGTTGGATCTGCTGTGAGTATAACTTTTTTAAATCCTATTTTTCTTAAAAAATTAAACGAAGTTGTATCTCTCACTGTTACTACTTTAGCTTTATTTAGAAAAATAATCAAGAATTTTTTATAAATATTCCCAATTAAGTTTTCTTTAACTGGTCCGATTGTTTGAGCATAGATCATTACATCTTTCTTCAATAAATAAGCTAAGATTAATTGATAAAAACCCTTTATCGACGGAATATAACCAAATGTTTCTGGACAGAATGAAGCATCTGTTGCTCTGCAAATGATTATGTCCGAATCTATGTACTTTTTCAAAGTTTCTTTATAGAGTTTTGGAAAAAAGAAGGTTAAATTTATAAACCCACTTGAAATCCGATACAAAACCCCCCAAATAATACTCATAATAATGAAAGTTAAAGAATATAAATAATCTTTTCTTGAGTATATTGGTGGTGGTATAGAAGGAAGAAAATTCGCATCTCTAATAAATTTCTTGTCATAATCTGGAGTAAGAGATAAAACGTTAAAATTAGATTTTGGTAAAATCTCTTTTATTGAGTTTATTGTTCCTTCTAATATAGCCCAATCGCCCAAATTTTTCAGCGTGTAATGATGTATAATTAATATGTTAATATAATCTTTCTTTTGATAAGAAACGCTTTTTTTAACATTTTTTAACTTCTTTATCTTGGCCATACCTTTTCTCCCTTTAAAATTTTAGACCACTTAAAAGGTTTCATTAATTTTATTATGCTCTCATCAGAGACCCTTCTAACATTCTTTTGTATATAATTTCTTTTCCTTATCAAAATTTTAAGATTAAAGAAGTTCCATAAAATTGCTTTCATTGTTGCTTTAGTTTGGTCAAAGCGACGAATCATGAAGTAATAAAATACTGAAGCAAAATATACTACCAAGGTTATAGGCAACCATCTAATTAAATTTTTCATTTCATAACATTTTATTATAGTTTGTATAATATTTTTTCTTCCATGAAAAGCGACAAACTCAACTGGAAGCTTTTTCATCGTAGCCGATCTCTTATGTAAGACAACAGATTTAGGAACATAAACAATTTTATATCCTGCCAACCAAATTCTAAGAGACGAGTCGGTATCATCATGGAGAATTACATAATCGTCGTCAAAAAATTTACCTCCAATTTCGTTTATCAAATTTTTTCTAAACAATACTGGAGTTTGCCATATTAGACATATATCTGGTTTATCATCATTTAAATCGGTAGCTCCTACCACAATTCCTGCTGGATTTATCGTCATCCCTCTTGCATCTACTTCATTTAGATTGTCCCATTTAAGTTTCTTACCAAAAACTGCTCCAATTGTTTTATCTTTTTCTATTATTTCTACTAACTTCGTTAACCAATCTGAACGTAAAGCTCTATCATCGTTATTTACTAGACATATGTATTCTCCAGTAGCATAACTTATTCCGACATTACATCCGCCAGCAAATCCTAAGTTCTCTTTATTCCTTACTATTTTTGTGTTTATATTTGGATGTTTTCTAAAAAGTTTTTCCACAGATTCAACACTATTATCACAAGAAGCATTATCAACAAAAATAAACTCTAATTCTGGATAATCTGTTTCCAAAAAGGATTCTACTGCTTCTAAAAGTTCTTTCTTTCCTAAATACATTTCTCCATTATAATTTACCATAATAATTGATACCTTTTTCATTTTATC
>JAWCDI010000150.1:0-3161 GCA_044343505.1 Candidatus Aenigmatarchaeota archaeon
ACCGCAATATTAATAGAAGAGTTTTGCAAGAAAGGTATAGATGGCGTTTCTATCGGCAGCAATGATTTGACACAATTAATATTAGGAGTAGATAGAGATTCTGCTATTCTAGGCGAAAAGTGGTTTAATGAATTAGATCCAGCTGTTTTGTGGGCTTTGGAAAGAATAATAAAAACATGTAAAAAATACAAAGTTACTTGCTCTATTTGCGGTCAACTTCCATCAACACATCCAGAAATCGTCAAGCAGCTAGTGAAATGGGGAGTTACAAGTGTTTCTGTCAACCCTGATGTTGTGGATAAAGTAAGAAGCATCGTTGCAGAAGCAGAAAAAGGATTAATACATAAAATTTTGAAAAAGTGATTTAAAAAAATATATTCAAAATATAACCTATTATCATTACTCCAAATAAAGTTACTGAAATAAATATTGCTAGCAATTGCCATTTCATTACTTTGCTTAGCATCATCATTTCAGGAAAAGAAACTGTAACTACTGCTGTCATAAATGCCAAAGCTGTTCCTATTGGAACGCCTTTCTCTGTTAAAGCTTCTATTATTGGAATAACACCAACAGAATTTGCATATAATGGAGCACCCAAAATAACAGCTAAAGGTGTTGACCACCATTCTTTTGAAGATAAATATTTTTCTACTAGTTCAATTGGAACAAAACCATGTATTAAAGCACCTATTCCTACACCAATAAAAACATAAGGAAAAATTTGTTTTGTGATCTGCCATCCATCATTCCACCAGTATTTTAATAAAAATTTGAGCTCTATTTTTTCTTGATATTCTTCTTCTAAAACCTTTCTATTTTTATATTTGATTAAATCTTTGTTGATCCATTTTTCAGGTTTTATGCTTTGTATAAATAATCCTCCTATTATTGCTATAATTATTCCTATAATATTGTAAATCAAAGTGATTTTAATACCAAATATTGCTGGAAACAAATAAAGAGATGCTTCATTGACTAGAGGAGATGATATTAAAAAAGTAAATGTAATGCCTAAAGGTATGCCAGCTGAAATAAAACCAATAAATAATGGAATAGATGAACAAGAACAAAAAGGTGTAACAACACCTAGTATCGCTGCTAACAAATAATCCAAACCAAACAATCTTTTTTTATTTAGAATTTTTCTTATTTTTTCTGTGGGAAAATAATATCTTGTTATAGCCATTATAAAATTTATTATAATTAAAAGTAAGCCAATTTTAATTATATCATAAATAAAAAAATTTATTGATTCACCCAAATAAGATCCTTTAGCAATATGAAGAAAATCATATGTAACAAAATCTGAAAGGTATTTTATTGGTTCAAAAATATCCATTTTATCGCCTTAAGGCTTTTTTTATTTTCTCTATGTCATTTGTAAAGCCGACAAAAACAATTTTTTCATTAACAGCAATCACAGGACTTGACATTGCACCTAGTTCTATTAATTTTTTTAAACCTTTATCTCCTGTTATATATTTTACCTCTTCATTTATCCCCAACTCTTTTGCTGCTTGCTTGGTTATTTCATACAATTTTTTACATGTTGGGCATCCTGAACCTATAACTTCTATTTCCATTTTATCACCAAATATTTTAGAAGTAATATTTACAATTATAAATATATAAATTTAGACTTCAATAACATAATCAAAATAATCATCATATGGATTTTCTAACTTCATCATCTCTTCAACAGTTAACTTTTCAAAATATCTTCTGAATGGTCTCATAGAATTTCCGTGAGCTGATATTGCAACATTAACTTTTTCTTTTTTCATCATTTTAATTAAATCTTTAATGAATGATAAAACTCTCTTTTCAACCATTTTTATAGATTCTCCGTTGGGAGGAGGAGCATCATAAGATCGATGCCATATGTCAAACTGCTCTTGGCCGTATTTTTTTATAATAGTTTTATGATATTTACCTTCGAGATCTCCATAACTTCTTTCAATTATTCTGTCATCGACTATTATTTTTTTACATTCCGGATGATATTTTAAAACTATTTTTAATGTGTCTTTTGATCTGCTCAAGCTAGAACAAAAACCCACATCGATCTTTAAATTTTTCATTTTTTTTGCCAATCTTTCGGCGGATTTTATACCTATAGGACTTAATTTTGAATCCTTCCATCCAGTGAATCTTTTTGCCAAGTTGAAGTATGTTTGTCCGTGTCTGAAAAGATAGATATGACACTTCATAACTAATAATTATAAATCTTTATTAAAAAATTAGTTTACTTAATGAACATATGTCAAATATGCAGAGGATGCTGCAAGTTTAAGAAAGAGCACGAATATTTTGCACCAGTATTTACTAATGAAGAGCTAAAAAAGATAAATGCAGATAAAAGCATGTTTAGAAAAAAAGGAAAGGGAGTATATCAGGTAAAGTTGATAAATTCAAAGTTTGATGATCAAATTTTAGTTTGCCCATTTCTCGATGAAGACACGCATCTATGTAAAATATATTCAAATAGACCTTTTGATTGCAAGTTTTGGCCATTTATTTTTATGAAAGGTAAAAATTCAATTCAGCTTGGCTGTTTCGAAAAAGATTATTGCAAGATAACTGAAAACATGAGTGAAGAAGAATTTGAAAAGTTTACAAATTCAATATTTGAATGGATAGAAAGCAACGACATTTTAGATTTCATAAAAAAATATCCTGATTTAGTTTGGGAAAAAGAAGAGGGTGTAAGAATTTTAAAAGAATTTCTACTTGACTCTTCTACTTAAATCTTCAGAAATTTTAGCAATGTTATCAAAATTCACATACACATGCGGATATTCAACTTCTTCAGAAAGTATGAAATCGACAGGGGAAACATTTTGTTTTAATTCATTTTCTTGCTTTTTCTTGCTCTTTCTTACTTTTTCCAGCTTGGTTTCCAAATTTTTAATAAGCGAAGATAAATCTTCCTCTTCTTTTAACTTTTTTGCGTTCGTTACAGCTAAATCCTTTATCAATCTTATTTTTATTTCCGACAAACCGCTTAGAGTGTTTATGAAAGCATCGTGTGGAGTGGCGAAAGGTGAAAAATATTTGTGGACATCACCATCATTCCACCATTTCGTGCACATGTAATAAAGCAAGTCACTTTGCTGAAGCAACCTCCACATTCTTATATGTTGCATGCCATTTTGCTT
>JAWCDI010000151.1:0-3161 GCA_044343505.1 Candidatus Aenigmatarchaeota archaeon
CTCCAGTGAAGCTTTCTGGAAACTGTTCAATCCAGAACGTCTTTCAATTCCCTTTATTGGGATTTTTGCTATGCATCGTTGAAAAGCGAAACCTTGAACATAAAGCAAATCTTTTCTTTCAATTCCCTTTATTGGGATTTTTGCTATGCATCCTAAAACTTGTCTATATTCAACACTTTTTACATTATTAAACTTTCAATTCCCTTTATTGGGATTTTTGCTATGCATCGCATACGGATCAAACTGCACTGTTGTTTTGGGAACGTTTCCTTTCAATTCCCTTTATTGGGATTTTTGCTATGCATCCCAGAAAATTAAACCACACATTCCCAATGAAGGAATCATACTTTCAATTCCCTTTATTGGGATTTTTGCTATGCATCTTTAATATCAGGGTACAACGCAAGCAGTGTATCGCTTACACACTTTCAATTCCCTTTATTGGGATTTTTGCTATGCATCACAAGGGAAGACGAATCTTCAAACTATCTGAAAAAGGAAACTTTCAATTCCCTTTATTGGGATTTTTGCTATGCATCCGAGGATGGGCCTTTGCCTCCACAGCTCAATCATCCAGGCTTTCAATTCCCTTTATTGGGATTTTTGCTATGCATCCTTTACGACAGGTACGCGGGGCTGCTTGGGTACGACAGGGCTTTCAATTCCCTTTATTGGGATTTTTGCTATGCATCTGTAGTGAACCTTTGGCAAGTGCAAACGCTGTTTTAACTTTCAATTCCCTTTATTGGGATTTTTGCTATGCATCGGCGGAAGAACCGAAAAAATAGGCAAGCTTAGACGCTACACTTTCAATTCCCTTTATTGGGATTTTTGCTATGCATCCGCAATTTTAACATTTAATCGAAAGATTTAAAGAGGTGGTGCTTTCAATTCCCTTTATTGGGATTTTTGCTATGCATCCCATCCGAAACCAATAAACGGTGTTGAATCTATGCCCTGATCTTTCAATTCCCTTTATTGGGATTTTTGCTATGCATCTTACACCGCTTAAGTCTGTGTTGGCTGCAACCTCTCCGCCTTTCAATTCCCTTTATTGGGATTTTTGCTATGCATCTGAATAAAAAACTTAAAAACAAGCCTAACATTAATTAGGACTTTCAATTCCCTTTATTGGGATTTTTGCTATGCATCCGTTAGGAACTCGCCGTGGGCTAAGGTTACAACCTTCTTTCAATTCCCTTTATTGGGATTTTTGCTATGCATCGGATACATTGTTTATTTCCCTTACGAATCCGACACGTCCTTTCAATTCCCTTTATTGGGATTTTTGCTATGCATCAAAAGGGGACGGTTCAGCAGTGTATATCAAAGCAATAATTCTTTCAATTCCCTTTATTGGGATTTTTGCTATGCATCTTAAACAATTTAACTGTTTTCTCAGAAACTTAAGCATAACTTTCAATTCCCTTTATTGGGATTTTTGCTATGCATCTCTGCGATAGAGAAAATATCCCGGCAAGTAGAAAAATTGACTTTCAATTCCCTTTATTGGGATTTTTGCTATGCATCAAGCATAACTAGTTTAAACGATTATTACGACGTTGAAAACTTTCAATTCCCTTTATTGGGATTTTTGCTATGCATCGCCCTCTGCAAAACGTGCGCGGGTTATGCCGGTCCAAAACTTTCAATTCCCTTTATTGGGATTTTTGCTATGCATCACACGCCTTTCAAGTTCTATTCAGTTGAAGATAGCGATGTCTTTCAATTCCCTTTATTGGGATTTTTGCTATGCATCAGAATAAGTATTCCTTTGGCGAGGAAAAAGCAAATTATCTTTCAATTCCCTTTATTGGGATTTTTGCTATGCATCCAACTTTGATGATTTCGAGTTATGGTTATTCCAGAACCGCTTTCAATTCCCTTTATTGGGATTTTTGCTATGCATCATAGTTAGCACTTTAATTGTATGCGTCACCATATTTTTCTTTCAATTCCCTTTATTGGGATTTTTGCTATGCATCTACCGGCACCACCGGCGTCACCTTAACCTTGCCGCGGAAACACTTTCAATTCCCTTTATTGGGATTTTTGCTATGCATCGTTAACAACGGAGCCTGAAGGCCCTCGTAGATTTCCTGGCCTTTCAATTCCCTTTATTGGGATTTTTGCTATGCATCCTCCAGCATGGAGCCTGGGAACTGTGCCTGAAAGGCCTTTATCCTTTCAATTCCCTTTATTGGGATTTTTGCTATGCATCGTGTAGGGAGCTTTTTGAAAAGTTTGCCCGGGAAACTGCCTTTCAATTCCCTTTATTGGGATTTTTGCTATGCATCGAATCTCATGCTAAGGTTTCAACTCTTGACATTCCAAACTTTCAATTCCCTTTATTGGGATTTTTGCTATGCATCTTTTGCTTTGCCATGGATTCATAACTTTTTCAAATTCTACTTTCAATTCCCTTTATTGGGATTTTTGCTATGCATCCAAATTTTTTGTCACCGTTGATGAGGAGAGGATTTTTATCTTTCAATTCCCTTTATTGGGATTTTTGCTATGCATCTCATCCCTCCCCTCCTCGAGGGCATTCAACAGCTCAGGCCTTTCAATTCCCTTTATTGGGATTTTTGCTATGCATCGATTTTTATCGCGACACCATTCATAAAAGATGGGTTACCTTTCAATTCCCTTTATTGGGATTTTTGCTATGCATCGTTAAACAACCAAGCTTTGAAGGATACGATTATCTCAAAGCTTTCAATTCCCTTTATTGGGATTTTTGCTATGCATCCCCTTAACCAAGCGTGTATGTGAAAAGCATCTGAAAGAGTTGGCTTTCAATTCCCTTTATTGGGATTTTTGCTATGCATCTTTGGGTTATTCCAAACCAAAATAGAAAATATAGGTTTGAACTTTCAATTCCCTTTATTGGGATTTTTGCTATGCATCCGTGGGTTCATTTTTGCGGTTTTGCCTTTTGAGGCTGTTTTTGAGTTTAGTTTTGATATGTATTTTCGATTATTATTAGAATGCAATTTAATTTATAAAGATAATCGAAAATAGCCTTTTTGATGGTTGAGTAGGGTTGTATTTCCTGTCGGATGTTGAGCATAAGTATCTGCTTTATCAGCTTTTGCCTACTGCGCGTGAGGTCGGCGTCAGTAAAGAGTTGCGTGGTTGGAGTTGGCATCAGCCTCCAT
>JAWCDI010000152.1:0-3158 GCA_044343505.1 Candidatus Aenigmatarchaeota archaeon
ATAGACTTCGGACTTTCGAGTTTCTCTGAGGACATCGAAGATAAAGCTGTGGATTTTCTTTTAATGAAAAAATCTATAAAGAAAGACGAATTCGAAGAATTTTTTAAAGGATACAAAAGTTATGGGCTTTGGGAAAAAGTAATAGAAAGGGCAAAAGAAATAGAAAGAAGGGGAAGATATTTTGAAAGAAAGAAGGAATGAGGAATGGATGTGGGGAAAGAATGAAGTTTCATAGATCTGCTGGGATAATTCCTTTTAGAAAAAAGAAGAAGGAAATCGAATATTTGCTTCTTCATTATGAAGCAGGACATTGGGACTTTCCAAAAGGAATGATAGAAAAAGGGGAAAGTGAAATTGAGACAGCAAAAAGGGAACTTAAGGAGGAAGCTGGAATAGAAGCAAATGTTATATCTGGATTTGAAGAAAAAATTCAATACTTTTTCAAAGAAGGAGGAGAATTAGTAAAAAAAGAAGTTATATTTTTTCTCGGGGAGGCAAAAAATGATGAAGTAAAAATTTCTTACGAACATATCGGATATGAATGGCTTCCTTATGAAAAAGCAGTCGAAAGATTAACTTTCAAAAACTCGAAAGAAATATTAAAAAAAGCTGAAAGTTTTTTGAAAAATAAATTTTAAAAATTATCTAATTTTTTCTAAATTTTTCGTGAGATGATGGGAAAAAGAATGGGAAAAATAGAAAAAATAGAAAAGAGAGATGGTCGAATTGTAAAATTTGAAAAGGAAAAAATTGTTGCTGCTATTTCTAAGGCATTTGAAGCTTGCAAAGAAAAAGAAGATAATATTCCTAAAAAAATTGCAGACGAAGTTGTAAAAGAATTGGAAAAAAAGTTAAAAAGGGAAAAAAGAAAAATACCGAGCGTCGAAGAAGTTCAGGACCTTGTTGAAATTTCACTAATGAAAAACGGATTTTATAAAGTTGCTAAAGCTTACATTTTGTATAGGTCTTTACATAGTGAAATTAGAAATCTAGTCGATAATTACATAAATCAAGCAACTTGGTTAGTTAAGGAAAATGCAAACATGACTTATTCCTTGCAAGGTTTAAATACGCATATTTCATCGAGTGTTATATCGAATTATTGGCTTCATAGGATTTATTTGAAGAAAAATCCTGAAATTGCAAAGGCCCATATAAATGGTGATTATCACATACATAACCTTCAGCTTCTTGGTTCTTATTGCGCTGGTTGGGATATAAGGGAACTTTTGTTAAGCGGTTTTACAGGGGTTAGGGGGAAAATTACTTCGAAGCCTGCAAAACATTTTAGGACTGCACTTCTTCAATCTGTTAATTTTCTTTACACGTTGACTGGGGAAGTCGCAGGTGCAGTTGCATTTTCTAATTTTGATACTTACCTTGCGCCCTTCATTAGGTACGACGGTCTCGATTATAAAGAAGTAAAGCAAGCTATGCAGGAATTTCTTTTTAACATGAACGTTCCGACGAGAGTTGGCTTTCAACAGCCTTTTTCTAACGTAACACTTGATTTGAAAGTACCTGAATTTATGGAAAACGAGCCGATTATAATCGGTGGGGAGCTGAAAAGGGATAATTATGGTGAATTTCAGGAGGAAGTTGATATTTTCAATAGGGCTTTTGCTGAAGTTATGGTTGAAGGGGACGGAGTTGGGAGGCCTTTTTCTTTTCCGATACCGACGATAAACGTTACTAAGGATTTTGATTGGAAAAGTGAGGGGACGAGAAAAATTTTTGAGACGAGCGCAAAGTATGGGATTCCATATTTTGCGAATTTTGTTAATAGCGATATGAAACCTGAGGATGTAAGGAGTATGTGCTGCAGGCTTAGAATTGATCAAAGAGAGTTGAGAAAGAGGGGTGGTGGGCTTTTCGGTGCGAACCCGACGACTGGATCTATTGGTGTTGTTACTATAAACATGCCTAGAATTGGGTATCTTTCGAGGGACGATCGCGATTTTTTTGAAAGGCTTGAAAGGTTAATGAATTTGGCGAAGGAAAGTTTAGAAGTTAAAAGGGAACTCGTTGAAAAACTAACGGAGTGTGGGCTTTATCCTTACTCGAAATTTTATTTGAGGCACGTGAAGGAGGGCTTCGGTGGGTATTGGAAGAATCATTTTAACACGATTGGTTTGATTGGGATGAACGAGGCATGTTTGAATTTCTTGGGATGCACGATAATGGAAAAAGAAGGGTATGAATTTTCATTGAAGGTTTTGAATTTCATGAGGGAAAAACTTGCTGATTTTCAGGTAGAAACTGGGAATATATTTAATTTGGAGGCAACGCCTGCAGAAGGAACGAGCTATTCGCTAGCGAAAATTGATAAGGAAAAGTATCCTGACATAATAGTTGCGAACGAAAAAGAATGGAGAAAAAGGAGGGCAGCACCTTATTACACGAATTCGACTTTCTTTCCAGTTTACCACGACCTCGACCTTTTTGAGTACTTGCGGCTTCAGGATCCTCTTCAAGTTCTTTATACGGGTGGAACGGTTGTGCATATTTGGTTGGGAGAAAGTAACGTTCCAGTTGATGGTGCGATCTCGCTTGTTAAAAAAATATGCAATAACTTTAGGCTTCCTTACTTCACGCTCACGCCAACTTTTAGTATTTGTAGGTCGCACGGATACTTTAGGGGAAACGTACCTTCTTGCCCGGTTTGCGGGGAAAAGAATGAAGTTTATTCGAGGGTTGTCGGGTACCTTAGGCCGGTTGACCAATGGAACGAAGGAAAACAGGAAGAATTTAAACAAAGAACTTTGTTTGATAAAGTTTAAGCTGCGCGTGATCCGTGGTGGTGATGCGGTGACGCAGTGAGCGCGTGGGAAAATGGAAATTGGTGGCTTTCAAAAACTTAGTTTAATCGATTACAAAGGGAAAGTTGCGTGCATAGTTTTTACGATTGGATGCAACCTTAGATGCCCATTTTGTTACGTTCCTCAACTCGTAATTCCGGACAAGGCAAAAAAACTAAAAAGAATTCCCGAAGAAGAAATTTTTAGGTATTTGGAAAAAAACAAATACCTTCTCGATGGGGTTGTTATAACTGGTGGCGAGCCAACGCTACAAAAAGATTTGAAAGAATTTATAAAGAAGGTGAAGAAAATTGGGAATTTCTCGATCGCAATAGAAACTAATGGAACAAACCCAAAGGT
>JAWCDI010000153.1:0-3157 GCA_044343505.1 Candidatus Aenigmatarchaeota archaeon
GAAAACCGTCTTTGTCAGTACCACCAGTTATTTTAAGAACATAACCTGGCAGGCCTATCAATTCACCGTTGAATTCTTCCCCTATTTTTTTGCCTATGAGCCCTAAAGCTTTGGATTGTTCTACTTCGATTTGATAACTTTTCCTAGTTTCAGGATCGCTCACGACAAACTTGAACGTGGCCATGTTATCTTTTATTGATGTTTAGCTTGCATATATTTATTTCTTTAATCCCATCAGAAAATAAATTATGGAAAAAAAGTTCATCGTAACACCGTGGGAAGTTAAAGGAGAAATAAATTATGAAAAATTGATAAAGCAATTTGGAATAACACCAATAGACGAAACTATAATCGAAAGGATTAAAAAACATACCCATGAACTTCATCATTTTTTGAGGAGAGGTATATTCTTCGCTCACCGTGATTTGGATTGGATACTAGAAGAATATGAAAATGGTAAGGAGTTTTTTTTATATACTGGAAGGGCACCATCAGGTCCTGTTCATTTAGGACACCTAATACCTTGGATTTTCACGAAATGGCTTCAAGATAAGTTTGATGTAGAGCTTTGGTTTCAGTTTCCGGATGAAGAAAAATTCTTTTTCAAAGAAGATCTTACTTTGGAAGATACGAAGAAATACACTTACGAAAATATGCTAGACGTGATAGCGTTGGGTTTTGACCCAAAAAAAACACATTTCCTCATCGATACTTTACATGCAAATTTAATGTACAAAGAAGCTTGTAAAGTTGCGAAGAAAATAACTTTTTCAACAGTTAAAGCAACTTTTGGTTTCACGAACGAAACCAACATAGGTTCGATTTTCTACACAGCTATGCAGGCTGTGCCTGCTTTCCTCCCTTCAGTTTTGAGAGGAGAGAACATACCTTGTTTAATTCCTTTAGCCGTTGACCAAGATCCACATTTCAGGCTAGCAAGAGATGTTTTACCCAAGCTTGGATACTTAAAACCAGCTATAGTTCATTGTATTTTCTTGCCAGGATTGGCTGGTATGTCAAGAGAAGGAAAGATGTCTTCTTCGGAAAAACATACGGCGATATTCACAACAGATAGTCCGGAAATCGTTAGGGAAAAAATAATGAAATATGCTTTTTCAGGCGGACAACCAACTATCGAAGAACACAGGAAGAAAGGTGGAAATCCTGACGTAGATGTGTCTTACCAATGGTTAACATTTTTCGAAGAAGATGATGAAAAACTGAAGAAAATAAGGGAAGATTATAAGAGTGGAAAGCTTTTAACAGGTGAGCTCAAGGAAATACTGATCGAGAAGCTTAACTCTTTCTTAAAAGAGCATCAGAAGAAAAGAGAAAAAGCAAAAGATTTAGTTGAAAAATTTGTGTTCAAAGAAGCTAAGAAATGAAGAAGGTTTCTTTTGTTTCCCGTTGGAAGGAGAAAAATTCTCCGCCTATAAGATGATTTATTTTTTCTTCTTGTTGATAAAATATTTATATAATAACATGGCTGAGTACAAGTTGACAGAAGAAGGAAAAGAATACTTGGAAAAAGGATTGCCTGAAAAAAATCTTGTTTTGTTGCTGGATAGCTTGCCTAGGAAGACTGCAACCATCGGCAAATTGGTGCCAAAAATCAAAAACTTTCCCATAGCTTTAAAATGGGCTTTGGAAAAAGGTTGGGTGATGAAAAAGGGAGATGAGATAATACTAATGAAACCTGTCCCAGAAGAAATACCAGAAGAAGAAGCTTTGAAGAAAATTGCAAGAGGTAAGAAAGTTGATGAAGAAATTCTAAAAATTTTGATCGAAAGGAATCTCGTTGAAAGGATAACTGAAACTTATAGAATCGTGGAAGAAACTTTAGCTAAAGCTGGAAATGTTATAGATGTTTTAACCCATGAAATTTTGGTAACAAAATTGTGGAAGAATAAGGAGTTCAAGCCTATCGATGTTACTGTGATCAGAAAAAAAATGGATTTAAACGAAATTTCTCCCGGTAAAAGACAACCATACCTTCAATTTTTGAGTCGGATAAGGAAAAAACTTGCTGAAATGGGTTTTGTCGAGATGAAAGGTCCGACGATAGAGACACAATTCTGGAATTTCGATGCTTTATATCAACCACAAAATCATCCTGCAAGAGATTGGTGGAGCACCTATGTAATGAAATATCCGAAATTTGGAAGTTTACCGAAAAAATTCGTCGAAAGAGTGAAAAAAGCTCACGAAAAAGGAATAGCTGGAAGTACTGGTTGGGGATACAGATGGAGACCAGAAATTGCCATGCAGCTTATGCCTAGAGCGCATTGTACTTGCTTGTCTGCAAGAACTTTAGCCAGCAAACCAAAGATTCCTGGTAAGTATTTCGCGATAGCCAGATGCTACAGACCAGATGTAATAGACGCTTCTCATGGAGTTGAATTCAATCAAGTTGAAGGAATTGTTTTAGATGAAGATGCAAATTTTAAAAATTTACTTGGCTTGTTGAAGCAATTCGCAGAAGAAATAGCTGGGACGAAAAAAGTTAGGTTTATTCCAGACTATTATCCGTTTACAGAACCTAGTTGTCAGATTTCAGCAAAACATCCTGAGCTTGGATGGATTGAGTTTGGTGGCTCTGGTGTTTTTAGAGAAGAGCTTACAAGGAGTTTAGGAATTAATGTGCCGGTGCTAGCTTGGGGTTTGGGGATAGATAGGTTAGCTATGTTCAAGCTGAAGATAAATGATATAAGAAATCTTTTCTCAAGAGATTTAGCTTGGCTAAGGAGGGTTTGAATGCCAACTATAGAAGTCTCTTACCTAGATTTGTGTGGATTAATTGGTAGAAGGATTGGATTAGAAGAATTGAAAGATTTGGTTAGTTTTGCTAAATGTGAGATAGATGCTGTAGAAGGAGATATCTTGAAAATTGAAGCAAAAGATACCAACAGGCCAGATTTATGGAGTTCGGAAGGAATAGCGAGGGAAATCAGGAGTAGGGTTTTCAAACCTGTTTTTCCCGAATATGAAGTCAAAAGTTCTGGAGTTGTAGTTGAAGTTGATAAGAAAGTTTCAAAAGTTAGGCCCTACACGGTTTGTGCTGTTGTTAAGAATTTGAATATATCGCAAGCTTTTTTATCACAAATGATTCAACTTCAAGAAAAAATTGCTGGAAGTTGGGGAAGGAATAGGAGAGAAG
>JAWCDI010000154.1:0-3156 GCA_044343505.1 Candidatus Aenigmatarchaeota archaeon
GGTAAAAATTACGTTGCATTCAACGCGACGATTATTGGCATAAAAAGAACTGATGTAGGCACATTCATAAAGGTTAAGGATAACACTGGAGTCATAGACGTGGTTGTTTTCGACGAAAAAATTAACACAACTGGCTTGAATGCGGGAATGTCTGTCAAAATAATTGGAAAAGTTCAAAGATATAAAGGAAAGTTGGAAATAATACCTTCAAGCATCTTGAGATAAATCCTCTGCTGTAAGTATTTTTGTTTTGCTTGTTTCAAATTTTTTTTCTGCTGAAGATGCTATTAAATATTCCACTCCCAACTTATCTGCTACTTCTGCCATTTCTTTATCAATCGTTCCGTCTATTAACACTATTTTTGCATTCTTCAAAGTCTCGTTATTTTCTGAAAACTGTGTTAAAGGTAATTTTGCTGTCATCTTTAGCTTTTCATTAAAAACATACGCCGCTCTCGTTCCAACCATCTTATCGAGTATGTCTAATATTTTTTTCTTCTTTTCCGAATCCAAATCATCTCTTGACTCTTGAACGATCAATTTTTTTTGCCTCTTTTTTCTTATCGCTTCTACAAAAGGTAATTTTTGCCTCAAGCAAATGAATATCTCCTTATCAGCTAGCTCTTCCACTTCTTTCCCATCAGGTGCTCTTGCTACGTAATCTATCTTAACAAACCTTGAAAGTTTTTTGAGAACTAAATTGCCTCCTCTGTCCCCATCTAAAAACACCGTTACTTTCTTGTTTTTCACCAACTCAGGTAGATATTTTGATATAGCAGTTCCGCCTATGGAAGCAACGTTCTTTATGCCTGCTTTTAACAGATTGATTACATCCGCCCTGCCTTCGACTAGAATTATTTCTTCCGCGTTCATAGCATCGGGACCGCAATCTATGTCTTTGTATTTAACTATTTCTGATGACCTTACAGAATCTCTTATAGCTTCTGCCAATTCATCCGCATCTGGCTGTTCTTTCATGAGTTTTTGAAGTATTTCCTTTGCCCTGTCGATAATATACTCTCTCTTGATCTCCCTCATATCTTTTACATCTTGAAGTGTTACCTTTGCCTCACAAGGTCCTATCCTTTCTATAGTTTCTATTGCCGCTGCTATTAATGCCGTTTCCGTGCTATCCAAGCTCGACGGAATATAAATTTTCCCTTCTGTTTTTCCGTCAATTTCCTTTAGCTCGACGTCTATCCTCCCTATTCTCCCGGTTTTTTGTAATTCCCTCAAATCCAAATCACTACCAAGCAAACCTTCAGTTTGCCCAAAAATAGCACCTATGACGTCAGGTTTTTCCACCAAACCTTCGGCAACGAAGCTTGCCTCTATCAAATATTTTGTGGTTGTTTGAGCTATTTTCCCCATAGTAAATATCACCCCTTTTGTTCAACTCTTCTATTTTCACCACCCTAAAAATCTTTTTAAATTCCCTTCTTAATGCATGGTTGTACTTTATTCTTTCCACCTCAAAAAATCTATATATCTTTTTCTTTATCAGTTCTCCTTCACGATCAAAGTCTGTTAAAACCACGTATTCTTTATCATACTTCAACTTTGGAATAAATTTTTCCAAGGATGATCCTGAAATGGCTTGTATATCATGTAGCTCCAAAGCTTGCAGAGCTTCTTTATCTTTCTTACCTTCGACTATTATTGAAAAATTCTGTAATTTTGATAGTAATTTTCGGTAATCGTGATGTTCTAACATCACTAACTCTATTTTTTAGAAGAACTATTTAAATTTTTCTCTTGCTTAAACAATTTTTAAATCACAAAAAATAACCTTAGAATCATTAGAAATCTTTAATTTCTTGGTGCTTTAAAATAAAATATGAATCAAAATATCGAATTGCTTACATAAAAAATTAAGAAAATTTCAACAATTAACTAGTTTTCACAAAAGTTCACCCAAACATCGAAGATATGTATCAATTTCTCTGTTCTTCCAAGCATTATTTATTACTCCTAATTTATATTTAATTACAGCTACCTGGTCAAGGAGACCACGATGAATATGTGCTGCAGCTACAGGAGCTTTTTCTAATAAAGGACCTATTTTATTCAAAACATCCATTAGTTGATTTAAATAATAAAAAGCGAGGGGTATATCTAGAAGTGACAAGGCTTCTCTTAAATTTTTCCTAAAACCACCCTCAACATAAGCTCCAATATATTTAATCACTACTTCTAAATCTTCAATACTGAGACTATATCCACCACTAGACAATAAATCACATAACCTAACTGCGGGCGTAAGATCGTCAGCTGTTGATGTTCTCATATGAGTTACTAATTGCCCTATAGTCGGATATAGTCGATTGTTTGTAACTCCGTTTCTTTGTCTGGCTGATAAAATTCTACTTACCCATGGATCGTAAGTTGATGACATAAAAAAGTTTTTGGATTTACTTATATTTAAATTTTACTACTTTTTAGTAAATATATATATTTCAACTCAAGCAATTTTAAACACAAAAACAAAAATCTTAATAGTGTCAAATTTAAATTTCTATCAATTAGGGGTTTAAATATGGAAATCTTACTGAAATTGGCTGAGAAGATAGAAAATAAAGAGTTAAGAAAAAAAGTAATCGAATACGTGAACGATAAAAAGCTTAAAAACCCTCACTTTTCAAAATACAAAAGAGAAGATTTGGAAAAAGCTGGAAGCTATTTTTCTGTTGGAAATTCACATTTTGGTCCTATCGAAAGAGACGTCGTGCACCATACAGCCGTGTTAACGCACATGGTTATACAAATAGCCAAGATTGTCGAATCTGGTTATGGAATAAAAATCGATATGGATAGTTTAATAGCAGCTTCCATATGTCATGACATAATGAAATCCGTGGAATATAACAGAGATGAAAACAACGAATTAGAGCCAACGGGTGTAAGCTTGGATCATACGATGTTGGGTGTCGCTGAGCTTTATGCAAGAGAATTTCCTGAAGACGTGATACATATAGTTGCATCCCATGCTGGCGAAGCTGGAACTACGAAACCCAAATCTTTCGAAGCTTTAATATTTCATGAATTAGACTCGCTAGCTTCCGTGATAGAATATTATGCTATCGTTTATTCTAAATTGAAAGAAAAAATGAAAGCTTTCGAAAAGGAGAAAGAAGATAATGAATGATTTTAAAAATT
>JAWCDI010000155.1:0-3138 GCA_044343505.1 Candidatus Aenigmatarchaeota archaeon
AGATTAGTCGCTTTTTCAAAAAGTTCTTTATTTTGCTTAATGATGGCAGTTTCTTCTTTGCCCAGAAATATTCCGTCTCTTTTTTCCGTTGGCTCAAATTTTCTACTATTGACTACTACAGGGAAAGGCAAATCTTGAGTGCCAAAAAGCGGAAATGCAATAAATATCTTTGGTATATTTTCTAAGTTTTCTATTTCATAGCTGTTATCCTTTTTTCTTCGAATTTTTATCGCAATTTCAACATCATTATCCTTTACTATGCATAACTCATGCAATATCGGTGAACTTCCAACCTTTTCTTCTTTAATCTCTTTTTTGATTATAAAATCGGACTCGTTAGTCTCCCTGATTAATTCAAATTTTAATTCATGTGTATTGTCCGAAATTTTTATAACTCCCAATTTATCATTAAAAGCAAGAACATAGGGAGCTATTTCAATCAGAGCGCTAATACCTGCCTCAACCGTCTTTAGAGCTGTCTCACTTAATGGATACTCAAATTGTGCCGTATACTCAGTTGTTGACATGATGTCAACCAATTCAAGCGATTTTTGATATTCCTTCCATGTTTTTTCCATATGGTTTTTGATCTCATCAGAAGAAGATCCGTTCCTATTTAATTTGAACTCAAATTTTTTCAATCCGTTCTCATCTTCTCTAACTCCTTTCACAGTTACTTCCTTTGACAAAAGATGTGTTACGAGAAAACCTGTTCCGAATTGACCGATTTCTTGCTCTCCTTTGGTGGATCCATGATAAATAAGATGTGCAACTTCTTCAGGCTTAAATGGACGTCCATTATGCATGAAAGTCAATTTATTAACATCTTTAACTATTTGGACTTCTATTTTCTGGTCTGTGGAAGCAGCATCTAATGCATTTTGAAGGAGTTCCCATATCCAGCGTTTTTCATAAATTTCGCGTTTATTTTCAATTTCTTTTAGATTATTGAATATACCTTGCGCGGTATTATCAATGAGTGCTTGAAGCTTAATTTTCTCCTCTTTCCCTGCAAATGAATTTTCGTTCATGAAAACACCTCCTGTTTCGCCATTTCATATAATGCTCTCGGCATAAAAGAAATTCTGCAGTAGGCAAACTTGGATGAGAATCGTAAGGCACAAACTTTTTATGCTGTGTTATCTGAAGTTGGGGCACCAATTTACATTACCACTATATTCTTCCAAATGATAAAATCAATAGTATCACAGTTTTTTGTATCTTTGAGAACAGCATCTAAAGTATCCCATTCTGACCGTTCACGATCAAATTCGTAGTATCTTCCAGAACCTGCATATTGCTTTACCGATGGAAATGTATCTCTTAAACATCTCCAAGCGTTAAGCCATGTTCGTCTTTTTACAGTTGTGTGAGGATGATGCAGCACATATATCGGTTTCTCTCTTTTAGCTAATTCTTTGAAGTCATCATTGACCTTTTTACGCCATCCCTTAGCGTTCTTAGATCTTGGATTGAAAATACTTAGATCGTGACAACCCAATACCATCACTTTTCCAATGTCTATGTCAAGAAAATGTGTTTTTAAGTTGGCAATCCTTACTAAACCATTTTCTTGTGTTGTTGTTGGATAAGACTTCCCTGTCCAGTAAATATTGTCTTTTTTCAAGTCCTTCAGAAATACTAACTCGATATGTAGTTGATTAATGCATTTCTGGGCTGTTGATATTTTCTCCTTAAAAGAGTCTACACCCAATGTGATATAATCCGTAACTTCACTCAATTTCTTACATAAATCTTCGTTGAGAACAGATTTTACACATTCTTCAGCTTTCTCAACTAATTTATTTACAGTCTCATCATTTGGATTTTTATTATCACCTATCTCATTCCTAGATATGGATTCTGGCCAATCAAATTGAATAAACCCCCCGCAAGTTATGAGAACCTTGACTTTTCTGCCTTTGGGCCACTTTTCACAGATGTTCTCAAGAAGTTGCCTTGCTTCTATCGGATTTCCATTCCATTCACTAGTGATGATTACCCTTGCTATGGATGGATTTAATTCTTCCCTTACTTCTATTTCCAACTTTCAGAACCCCCTCTTAAAATATTCTCAAACTTCTTCACATCAGATGAGTTATTTGGATCAAAACTACACCATACATAATCCTTGGCAAATAATCTGACGGTTGGCTTTAAGCCTTTTATTATGGGAAGAAAATCTCTCAATGTATCATACCAAGCACGTTGCTCATCTCGGTAAGAAGGGTGGTTGTCCTTAGCTTTGATTCTCTTACATAGTTGTATCCACCTTTCCCTGTCGAATCCCAGTTCAAGTTTCTCTGGATATTTTTCTAAGGCGATTCTTCTCAGTTCTGTAAAATGTTGTGTTTCATCAAACTCTACAATAAACCGATGATCCGGAATAAAGAAATCACAGTTTGGAAGTGTTTTTGCTCTCACAAATTCTTTGAAATCCCTATAAGACCGGAGAGAATCGTAAATATCTTTCAGATTGTCATAGTAGGGAGTATTTTTAAAATCCTCGGGTTTTGTTCCCATCTCAAACTTATAATTCTGTTCAACTTTACCGTAAATTTTCTCTAAGAGTTCTCTGATTGTTTTCTTGCATTTTGAACATCTTTCGTCATGGTGAGTAATTAACCCTCTTATTTTATTTTTCTTTTTTACTATGTTAAACCCTAAATCTTTGAGGAAATCATTTGTTTCTTTTCCTCCACTGAATTTTTGAGGATCTAATTCTTTGCCATTTGCATATTTATTGGCTAACGAAATGGTATACTTTGGTGGATAATACTTGCCATTATATTCCAAAAGAAACTTCTTTGAACTTCTACCATCTGGAATTCCGACTTTCTTAATTTCTTCTATTGCTTTGATTATATGTTCTCGGTTTATGTTTTTAGGAATCATGGTAATCTCGACCCAATTTCATATAATTTGTTCACAGGCGACAGTGTCGCCTTCTCTCCGCATATCTTTAGATTAATCATGATTTACCCCCTTGCAAAATTTGATCTAAACTTTAATCTCTTTGTCGTTTTCTTTTTCAATTTTTATTTTGTTCATTTCAATTATTATTATACAAAAAATACAATATGATTGTCAAGTCAATGTAGAATACCATAACATTTTAGATTAATAAGGGTCTTTAAT
>JAWCDI010000156.1:0-3132 GCA_044343505.1 Candidatus Aenigmatarchaeota archaeon
CTTTGTTAGTGCTACACGATTAGAAAGCTTCTTGGGAAATAGAAAGTCTCTAAACATAGACAGCATATTTAAGTTATTGGAAGTGCCATGTTGTTGTTTTCCTTATTCTATTGATTTTGATTTGATCAGCGTTTGGGAATTACACTGCATCCATGATAAGTGTAGATTTCTCTCTCCGTGTTTCCCATTCTGTTGTAGAGGTGTTCTCGGTATTTCTCATTTTGCTTCTAACGTGTATGACTTTGTGGATAAATACCTAAAAGGCTGCGTTGGAGAACTTATTTATTCAGATATAGGCATTTATAATAAGCCTGCTTTTTATTTTCTCCAGGAAATGTTTTCAGTAATAAAGGAAAAAGCACAAAAAAACAATAATAAAGGCGTTATAGATTTCGTAAATGATTTTTTTAGGTATCCATATGGTGATAATCACGGAAGATTTAGTGGAGATACAGAATTTGATGATTTTGAAGGTGGAGGTATAGGCTTTATCTTTACACTAATCGATTTGGGGAAAGGTCAAGAATAGAGTAGGTGGCTTTTAGTAGGTGCTTTTAGGTTGTATAGGGTGTTCTTAAATACAAAGGAGGTATAGGTTGATACCCGTAAAAGATTATTTGATTGTTAACTTCTTTATTTGGCTCAGAAACTTTCACCCATATATTTTTAAATTTATCTGGGAACTTTCGGATATAGAATTGCAAAGTCTTTGCAGAGAGTTCATAGAGGGAGGTTTTTGGCGTCAATATGATTTTATGACACATCCAGAATGTAAACGGTGTCAATTTAAAGATGAAAATTTCGAAATTATTACTTGGGAAAGACTTTACTATAGTGTGAAATCCCTTTTAAAAAGATATAAATGCAGAAATGAAACATATAAGGCTTCGACAGGGCAGAACAAAAATAATCTCGAAACATTAGGTTTTCTTATACCTTATAATGAAATAGTTGTCGTTCGTTTTCTTGAATGGCTATCTGAAAAACATCCTGAAATAGATTTATTAGCTAACATCCCTAATGAAATACTGAACAGTCTCGTTAATGAATTTATCAACGGAAACAAAAATCAACTGAAGCCAACCCCCCTTTTCGAGAATCTTATTAAACTCAAAAAAGGGGAATATTTCAGGGAACTTTATGAAAAGTTGTTGGAAAGAAATATAAAAGAAAAGAAAAAAAACAGTACTTATATAGAGGGTGTTGACATGCTAAGAAGATATAAAACAGTTCCTCTCCATGCAATTTTTCTTTACAGTTCACAACACAGCTATGTTCAAGATTACATACTTAAACATTGGGGTGCACTCTCTTCAATGTCTGGGGATTACTGTGACATATATTTTTCAATTGACCAGCTTTATTACGAGGAAGATGCTTTTGACGTGATTGAGCAAATTAAGGCTGAAATAGATATAACGAAGTTACCAGGAATTTTATTCTGGGAAAAGGATCTTTCAAAGAAGTATTTTCTCTCCTTTAAAAAATTGGACGAAAAATCTTTCGAAAGAGATTTGACTGATCTTCTCTTTAAAGTTTTTCAGCAAATTAGAAAATCACCAGGTATAGATTCTATAAAGAGTGGGGAGACACTTTTTATAGAAGAATATGAAGCCAAGAAAACAAGTTTTATTGTTCCCACCCCGCAGATAACGATTAATGTGGAAACATTAATTGGCGACGTGGTTGGTGTGGTGCAAGGAGATTTAATTAAAAATAAGGAAAATCAGCAATTATTAACAGATATATTAAAATCCATGGAATGGAATGAAGAGAATAAAAAACGGATAGAAAGACTTGAACAGATTCTCAAAAGTAACGAAGAGGCAGTTAAGGAGGTTAATTTGCTAATCGAAAGGTTAGTGGAGGCTAATATAGACAATAAAAATTTCCTTGAGAGACTGAAGAATTTTGCTATTAATATCCTAACCAACTTTTATGGTAGCTTACTTGCAAATTCGATTTTAAATGTTCTTCCTAAAACATAAATATGTTTATATGTAGTAAGCATTGCCTAACCACATATATTGATTGTTTAATAGGCCCTCACCAAAGCAGCCTTTTGCAACTGCAGATTCGCGTATACTTTTACACGAAAGTACCAACAAAACAAGTTCTGAAGAAAGATAAGAAATTGAATCAAAATAAAAAGTAACTGAAAGAATTGTTGAAAGATCTATTGCTCAAAAAATATATTTGCCTTTTTTGAAGATGGCAGGTATACCCTCCCCAAATGTAAGTGGTTGTAAACCTTTGAAATTTCCTTTTACTGACTTATTTAGGGTGTTCGTGATCAACTGGGAAGCTGGTATTAGTTACAATAATTTTTGGAGATAAAATTCAAACAAAAAGTTTTGTGACAGATTAATTAAGTTTTATTACCAATTTTTTAAATAAGTTTTTGGGGGATTTGTTACAATTTTTCGATTTGCAGAAGAGACCTCAAAGATTTGGGACAAAATTCCTTATTAATAAAGGGTGTAAAATTTTCAACTTTTTGGCAAATATACATTTGAGGCATTTTCTTTTCTTTCACGACTATTCCTTCTTTTTTACCACTTGAAAAATAGTATTTAAAATGTAACAAAAGCATTATTAGAGAAATATGGAATAAAACCCGAGTGTTTCATACGTCTCTAAAGATAAAAATCTCTCCGCTATAGTAGCAGAGAGCAAATATCTCGCTTGGTGAAATTTACGGAATTTTGTCTAATATGAAGAAACTTCTTAGCACATCTTTGGAAATGCTACTATAAATAACTTTTGTTTGGTTTTCGCAAGCTGGAAAGTATAATACATAAACTCAACAATTTAGACAGAGGAGGAATTTTATGAAGGAAAAGCAAATTACTGAAATTATAATTAGAAACCATTTTGAGAGGCTTTTAAATGCCCTTGAATCAGATGTTATAATTGCAGGAGGAGGGCCTTCATCCCTCACCGCTGCCTTTTATTTAGCAAAGGCGGGGAAAAAGGTAGTCGTTTTAGAGCGCAAACTCTCTCTTGGCGGTGGAACCTGGGGTGGAGGAATGGGGTTCAAGTTCGCTGTTGTGGAGGGAAACTGTCTCGAGATCCTTAAAGATATGGGGATCAGATACAAGCACGAAGGCGCGGACCTGTACTCTGTTGATT
>JAWCDI010000016.1:0-10908 GCA_044343505.1 Candidatus Aenigmatarchaeota archaeon
GTAGAAGATAAAGATTTACCTAGAGTTATAGAGAGGTTTCAGAGAGAAATAAGGGAAATGGAAGAAAAGATAAAAGAACTTTCTTAAACATCCTTTTTCGGTAAGATCATTAAACCTTCTTCAGGGTCTCCTATCGCGAGATAATTATTTTCCAAAAACATTTTCCCGGTTAAAGCTAAAGTTATGGCATCTAATTCATCATCTGTTATTTTCTCTTTTTCAACATCTCCTTTAACACCAAGTTTTATCAGAGATTTCCTCAATTTCTCCAAACCTTTTTGTTTTCTAGGTAGTTTGAGGATGTCTTGAATTGCCCCAGGAAAACTTTCGATCACCTTGTAGCCATTTCTCTCGAAAAATTTTTTCAGCTTTATTCCCCTTTTAGTAAGTTTTCTCATAGGCCCGAGAGTAATAGGAAAGAATTTTATTTTCATCTTAATAAGCTCCCTGTCACACGCTCTCAAATGAGGGGGACCACTTTTCTCTAAACTCTTCCTTCCTTTTGGTAAGAAAAGCGGAGCATCTATGGCTATGATATCTGGATTTATCTCGAGAGTTTTTTCGATTATTTCTCTATCTGAATGTAAAGCTAGCGTTTCACAATTCATATTTTCATCCATGAAACAAAATCCGGTAACTTGCTTTTCACTACCAGCCAAATCTATTCCGATAACCTTCATCTTATTCCCCTAAACTCTAGCACATTCCACGGGAGGATATATCATTATATCACACAAATTGTTCATAACATTTTCGTAAACTATTTCTTCACCTTGTAATAACCTTTCTTGAAGGTAAATACCATTTGAAGTGACGTTGAAGCCTATTAAATGTAATTTAGGTGTAGTTTCGTTCACAAATATTTTTTCGAGAAAAGTTTTGTCTTTGTATTGATCAGCTATAGATTCGAGGAAGCTTATCTTTTCCGTACAATTTTCACAATTTCCATAAAAGAATTCCATCAAAACTCTACCTTGTCTTAAAACCATATTCTTTTGATTTAAACTCAACTCGTATTCAACTATGTTATCCTCAGGAAGGCTAGGTTGAAAAAATGGGGATAAGAAGTAAACTAAAGTCGAACTGAACATTAGCAAAACTAGGATTACACCCAATAACACAGATTTTTTCATAGATAGAGATTTAACTCTTACTTTATTAAATTTATTTGATATGGTATTGGAAAGATTGGTAACGGTAAGGGATGCTGTGAACCAGCCTTTTTGGGTTTTCATACTAGGTGGCTTGATATCTACAATTTCGTTAGGTATATCATTGATAGTTTTCAGAGAATCCGTTGGATTGTTGAGCAATTTTTTGGTAACCTTTGCCGTGATGCCTTTCATGCTGGATTTCTTAAGGTACGAAAGTGCAAAAGTAGAGCAGAATGCAGAAGAATTGAAGAAGATGAACATATTTCAAAGACATAGGAGTGTTATATTGACTTATACAGCTTTTTTCACCGGCATGGTCTTGACACAATCAATCCTTTACCTAATACTTCCAGAAACGTGGGTAGAAAAACTGTTTGAAGATCAGATAAATCAAATAAAGATGATAAGAGGTAGCGTGGCTTTCAAAGGAACTTTTTCCACCATATTCTTCAACAACTTAGGAGTCCTAACACTTTCCTTCCTTTTCTCATTCCTTTTTGGTGCGGGGGCTGTATTCATTCTAGCTTGGAATGCTTCCGTTCTTTCAGTTGCGATAGGAATAACAGCTAAAAGCTTGGGTGGATTCAAAGGGATCCCTTTAGCAATCCTTACTTTCTTCCCACATGGAAGTCTTGAAATATTAGCTTACTTCATAGGTGGCATAGCTGGTGGCCTTGTATCAACAGCCTTGACGAAGAGGAAAACAGAAAAATACAGCTTCATAGTGATAGATAGCTTGGAGATGATGCTCACAGCGATAGTTTTGTTAGCGATTGCAGGTTTTATAGAGACTTTATTGATAGTTGGATGATCACTCAAGGTATATTCCAGGTTTTCCATATTTTGCTTTTACAGCTTTATTCGCCGGGTCATATCTTTTTTCATCAGAAGTTTTGAAAGCGAAAACTTTCTTGAACCCAAATTTTTTCTTCAAATACTTCAAATTTTCTTCGAAATATTCAAGTTCTTTATCACTCACAAAATAAAAGTAGGCTTTTTCTTTTTCTCCGGCAAGTTTCTTAACTTGAGAAACATCTTCCATCAGCTTCTTGAAATTTTGTTCCAACTCAAGTACATGCTCATCAATTTTATTTTCCTCAACTTCAGGCCATTTAGCTACGCAAACGAAACCGTAGTTTCCAAGTTCATGCCACCATTCTTCAGCTAAATGAGGTAAAACAGGAGCAAGCAACTTTACAATTTTTTCAACAGCGTCAGAAATTATTTCCTTGTTGCAATTCTTGATCCCACCACATCTTTCCAAATATTCTTTCAAGTCACTAACGAAATCAAAAAGTGCTGTTTGAACCGCTGTTCTGAACTTAAGTTCTTCATAAGCTTCTGTAACTTTCTTCACGTGTTGTTGTACTTTACTTTGAATCATCAAATCAATTTTTTTAATATCTTCCCTTTTAGCTTTTTTAAATCGTTTTACTAAATTCGTGATGAATTTTATCCTGGAAACGTAAGTTGGGATATTTTCTTTTCTCCAGTCAGCATCGTCCAAACCTTCAGCAGAAGCTATTATGTTTATCCTCACCAAATCACTACCAATCTCTTTTATCAAATCTTTCAGGGGTATTATGTTACCCTTTGACTTACTCATCTTTATACCACTTACGTTAACGAATCCGTTCACACCTATGGCTTTAGGCCAATACTTTGGGTTATCCCATATCGCTACATGATGGAATAAATAGAAAGTTAAGTGGTTTTGAACAAGATCTTTACCAGAACCGCGGAAATCAACTGGATAGAAGTACTCAAATTCATCCCTCATCTCTTGTATAACTTCTTTTTCTATACCACATTTTTTACTTATTTCTTCCAGCTCCCCTTTTCCGAGGAATATGTAATCGAAAAGCTCATCTTTCAATTTTCTGGCAGGAATTTTTCTCTCGTTTATTATCCTGGCTATAGTGTAGTAGGCCATGTAGATAACACTATCGGAAAGCGTCTCAACTATCCAACTTTTATCCCAAGGTAGTGGTGTGCCTAAACCAGTTTTCCTTGCACATGCCTTATCTTTAAGCCATTCCACAGTATTTTCGAACTGGCTCCTTATCTCTTCAGGGTAGAATTTCATCGCCCCTATACATTTCCTAACTTTTTCCTTCCACTCTTCATCGGAAAATTTCAAGAACCATTGGTTTTCAATAATTTTTACGTGATTTTTAGTCCCACACCTACATACAACAATCCCACTCGGTTCCCACATTATGTCAGCAATACCGGATTTCACCATTTCCTTCAAAATCTTCTCCTTAATTTCCGACACTTTCATACCCGAATATTCGCCACAACCCTCTTTCAAAATACCGAGATGAAATTCTCTTTTGTAAACTTGTTCAGAAGCTTCTTCAAGTTTCTCCTTTTCTTCTTGGTTCTTAACGTTCAACTTTTCACAAATTTCTATGGCGGGGTGCTCTCCAAAACCTTCTGTCTTTATTATGGATTTAGGCTTGATATTCAGTACAACTTCTGGATCTATACCATATTTTTCAATTCCTTTTAAATTATCTTTCAAATCCTTTAAAGCAATCCAGTCGTAAGGAGCATGGGATGGTACAGACATCACAACACCGCTAGCAGAATCGGGATCAACAAAGTTAGCTGGTAGTATGATAACTTTCTCTTTTGTCACAGGATTTTCCACATACTTGCCAACAAGTTCAATTCCCTTAAACTCTTTCACGATTTCAACTTTTTTCAACTGATCTTCCAATTTCTTCACAGCTTCTCCGCTTACTATCCATTTTTCTCCATCAACTCTAGCTTCAACATATTGTGCTTCAGGATTTATCCAAATGTTGGTTACACCAAAAACAGTTTCTGGTCTTAATGTACCACAGGGTAAAAATTCTCCAGATTCTAGCTTGAACTTTATCAAAACGTAATCTACAGGACTTTCGCCCTCACCTTTTAATCTATCATGATCACCTGTTGGTGATTGACATCTAGGACACCATATAACTGGATGAGTCCCTTGAGTTACGTAACCCTTTTTCTTCAAAGTCCTGTACTGCCATTGTATGAATCTTGAATAGTGTGGAGTTATCGCGGTGATGAAACTCCTTCTCCAATCTATAGAGCATCCTGCCATCTTCAAAACTTCGATCCATTTTTTCATCCAATACTTTGCTACAAACTTAGGTCCTTTATCCAAGAATTTCTTTATATCTTTTTCATCAGCACCATAGAGTTTAAAAGTTTCTACCTGAGCTTCGTCACCCTCTCTCAATCTTTCTAATGCACCCAACACAGGTTCGCCCGTTGCGTGAAATCCTTGGGGAAAGAGCACGTTGAACCCTTGCATTCTTTTAAACCTAGCGAAAGAATCTGTTCTGAAGAAAGAATAGCTATGGCCTATGTGAGGAGCACCGTTCACGTAGGGGTAAGGAAAAGTTATGAAGAATTTTTTCTTATCATGCTCAACATTAGCTTCAAACACTTTACTCTTTTCCCATCTCAACTGCCATTTTTTCTCTATTCTCCTCAATTTCACGAGAACACCTTTAAACACTCAAATTTTTGCTATAACTTCTCTCAATTTTTCCACACTTTCTGGGTTTGCTAGGGTGGAGATATCACCAATTTCCTCCTTCTTTACCAAACTTTTTATAACCCTTCTCATAATCTTTCCACTTCTTGTTTTTGGTAGATCTTGTACATAAACTATTTTTACAGGTTTTGCTATCGGTCCTATTCTTTTCACAACCAATTCCATAAGTTCAGAAGAAAGTTTTTCACTAGCTTCTGCACCACCTTTAAGAACAACAAAAGCTATCGGAACCTCACCTTTTATTTCATCAGGTAAACCAACTACAGCAGATTCTACAACAAATTCATGTAAGTTTATAGCATTCTCTATTTCAGCGTTAGACAGTCTGTGACCAGCAACTTTTAGAACATCATCGATCCTTCCAGTTATCCTTATCAATCCTTTCTCATCTTTGAAAGCTCCATCACCTGTTTGATAAATTTCATCACCATATTTACTGAAATAAGTTTTCTTATACCTTTCAGGATCTTTGTAAATACCCCTGAACATACCTGGTGAAAAAGGTGGTAGTATCACAAGGTTTCCAGTTTGGTTGAACTCACAACGCTTACCTTCTTCATCCAAAATATCAGCTCTTATTCCTGGTAATGGTAAACCGACAAAACCTGGTTTAAATGGGCCTATACCAGGTAAAGATGTAATCAAGATTCCACCTGTTTCAGTCTGCCACCACGTATCAACTATTACACGCTTTCTTTTCCCCACATTATTGAAAAACCACAACCATGCATCTTCATCTATTGGTTCACCAACAGAGCCCAACAACTTCAAACTAGAAAATTTATATTTCCTAGCAATTTTTCCATCCATCTTTTCAAACATCCTTATAGCTGTTGGAGCTGTGTAGAATATTGTAACTTTATGTTTTTCGATTATCTGTGCCCATCTATCCATGGTAGGCCAATCTGGAGACCCTTCGTATATTAAAGTTGTTATGCCGTTCAGTAGGGGAGAATAAACGGTGTAAGTATGGCCTGTTATCCATCCTACATCTGCAGTACTCCATAACACATCTCCAGGTTTCATGTCGAATATCCATTTTCCAGTCCAGTGAGCTTGGACTGTGTATCCACCACAAACATGCATACATCCTTTTGGAGTTCCGGTTGTGCCAGATGTGAACAAAATGAACAACAAATCTTCGCTATCCATAATTTCAGGTTCGCAGTTTTCTTCTTCATCTTTTATCAACTCTTCAAACCAAAAATCCCTCCCTCTCTTGAAATCAACTTGGTTATTCGCTCTTTTGACCACGATAATTTTTTTTACATCCGTACCTTCTACAGCCTCATCCGCAGCTTTCTTCAGATCTATGAGTTTACCTCTCCTGTAGTATCCATCTGCTGTTATGAGTACTTTGGCTTCAGTTATCTTAAGTCTTATGTTCAAGGCTGCCGGAGAAAAAGCTGAAAAAACCACGGTATGAACAGCACCAATCCTAGCACATGCTAGCATAGATATTAAGGCTTCTGGTATCATTGGAAGATAAATCCCAACAACATCTCCTCTTTTAACACCAAGCTTTTTAAGGGCGTTAGCAAACTTACATACTTTTTTGAAAAGCTCTTCATAAGTCAATATCTTATGCTTTTCTTCCAAAGGTTCTGGTTCCCATATCACCGCAACCCTATTTTTAACTTCTTCCCAATCATTTCTCTTTTCAAAAATGTTTGAAGTTATGTTTATCTTCCCACCCAGGAACCACTTGAAGTATGGTGGCGAATGTTCGAATATTTTTTCCCATTTTTCAAACCAAAACAATTTTTGTGCCAAATCCCCCCAAAATTTAACAGGATCTTTATTAGCTTCATCGTAAATTTTTTCATCGTTAAGCCATGCAACTTTCTTCATTCTTTTTGAAGGCCAGTAAAGACCATTTTTTTCTTCGACCCAAGAATTGAAAATATCAAAAAACATATTCTTTAATTTACTGTTCATAAGTAAAAAGCTTATAGTTTAAGAGCCTCTTCAAAAACTTTCCTGTTGATTTCAAGGAATTGAGGTCTTATCTTTTGAGAAACAGCTTTCCACACATTCTCTTTACTGATTGGTAAAAAGTTTTTATTAAGTGCAACTCCCAACATGAACATGTTTATCATAGCAACATTACCAACGATCTTCTTCACTATTTCACAAGCATTTACGACTTCGACTTCAGCTATATTTTCAATTTTTTTCAAAATGTCTTCTGGTTCAATTTTTTTGTCAGGCACGGGTTTTGGGTTTAAGAATTTGCTATCAGTTAGTATCTTCGTCTTCTCGTTAGCATAATAACAAGCTCTCAAGGCTTCCAACAAATCCAAACTTATTATCAAATCTGCACCAGCTTTTCTCACGAGCGGAGAATAAATTTTTTCCCCGAACCTTAAGTGACATTGTACAGACCCACCCCTTTGCGATAAACCGTGAATTTCCACACTTTTAACTTCGTAACCTTCTTCCATCGCAGCCTTTCCTATGATTTCGGCTAAGCTCAAAATTCCTTGACCTCCGTAGCCAGTTATGACCAAGTTGAATTTCATACCCATTTTTTAACCTTTATTCCACTGAAAATTTGAGAGCAAACGCCACAACCAGAACAAAGATCTTCATCTATGTAAAAATTTTTGTCCTTTCTTACAGCAGGACAGCCAAAAGATCTAAGCTTTTCAGCTTCTTTTTCACCAGGTTGTTCAACAAACTCGAACTTTGGAATTTTTATCCCTTTTTTAACCATGTTTCTAACGGCTTGAAGTCTACACTCTCCCCTAGCTATTATCACACCCACCCCATTAAAACCATAAAATTCCTTAGCCGTTTTAATGAATTCTTCTAAGTTAAAAGCATTTAAAACCTTCACGTTATCAACACCACAAGCTTTCACAACTTCTTCCAAATCTAAAGCTTTGGTTTCTTCTCCCATGCCAGTTGAAGCAACTCCTGGATGTGGTTGATGTCCTGTCATCGCAGTTGTTTTGTTGTCAAGAATGACAACGAGTAAATTGCTTTTGTTATGTACAGCGTTTATTAATCCAGGAATGCCTGCATGGAAAAAAGTTGAGTCTCCTATGAAAACTATTGGTTTTTGTTTTGTAGATCTTTCTATTCCTTGGGAAACACTCATACCAGCTCCCATCGATAGGAAGAAGTCTTGTTGGTTTATGGGTGGAAAAATTCCGAGCATGTAGCAGCCTATGTCTCCAGCGAATACTTTATCTTCACCCACAGCCATTTTTATCGACCAAAAAGTAGCTCTATGCGGGCATCCTGGACAAAGCTGTGGAAATCTTTTTTCAACGCTTTCAACATCCTCAACTTCTATCAATTCTTTCGGTATTTCCTTTTTCATTACTTTGGCTACAGCTTTCATGACAATTTCAGGTTTAAGCTCGCCTGCAAACGGAAGCAAATTTTTACCGTAAATTTTAATTTTTGGATTAACATTTTTCGCTATTTTCTCTATTTCTTCTTCAATGAAAGGCTCCAATTCTTCCACGATAAAAACTTCTTTAAGGTTTTTGATGAAATTAGATGCCAGCTTATCAGGAAAAGGATAAGTCATGGTTATCTTCAAAACAGGAATTTTTATGTTAAGCTCTTCCAAAACTTCCATCAAATAGTTGAAGGAGGCACCGGAAGTTATCGCACCTATTTTACTACTTGATTTCTTGTTAATTATGAAGTTTAACTTGCTTTTTTCGTTGAATTCTTTAATTTTCAAGAGTTTTTCATGTAGGTTAGAATGAGTTCTTATTATTTCAGGTGGATAATTCTTGAAAGCTATATCTTTGATGAATTGACCCTTCACTTCTTTTTTCTCTATTTTTCCAAGTTTCACTATGCCCCTCATATGGCTAACACGAGTTGTTGTTCTCAAGATAACAGGAACACTAAACTTTTCAGATATCTCAAAAGCAGCTTTCGTCAAATCTTTAGCTTCTTGCGGATCCGAAGGTTCGAGCATTGGCAAATGGGCTATCTTTGAAAAAAGTCTACTATCTTGCTCCGATTGTGCGGAGCTCCAACAATTTGGATCATCAGCAACTACTATAACCATACCAGCTTTAACTCCTGTATAAGCTAAAGGAAAAATCGAATCGCAAGCAACGTTAAACCCAAAACCTTTGAAAGATACTATTGATCTTAAGCCTGATAGAGCTGCACCGGCTGCAACTTCAACGGCAACTTTCTCGTTAGTACTATATTCGAAATATATTCCAGCTTGTTTGGCTATTTCCGCAAAAGTATCGCCTATTTCAGAAGCCGGAGTTCCCGGGTAAGTTGTTGCCACTGCTATGCCGGCTTCCAGAGCACCCCTTGCTATAGCTTCATTACCCAACAAAAAAACTTTTTCTGCTTGAGACAAAACCTCACTCATGATTACACCATTAAAATTTCGTTCATCTCTGTAAATAATTTTTATTTTAAGAGAGAAAAAACTATTGAGAAGCTCCCGTAGCTCAGTTTGGATAGAGCAGCACCCTTCTATCAAAGAAGGTTTGACGAAAGGATGAAAGGTGAAGGTCGCGGGTTCAAATCCCGCCGGGAGCATTTCATACAGGTTTTATTATTTTAAAATTGCAAAGAAGAGTTATGTCAGAAGAAATGGAAGAGCAAAAATTTGGAATTTATATCGTGAGGAGGATCAACAGGAAGACAAAACAAATGCAAGTTGAATTAAAAACAAAAGGAGAAAAATTTCCGTTGAGCGATGCTGTCATAATACTAGAAGGTTGGATAGAAAGAGTTAAGCAAGAGATCAAGAAACCTTTCAACTTTGACAAAATGATATTCAAGAGCTTGGATAAAGAAGAATAAACACTTTTAAATTTCAAAAATCAATTAAGGTTTGATCGAATGACGAGAAGTATAGCCATAATAAGCGGAAAAGGTGGGGTAGGAAAAACAACTTTGACTTCAAACCTTGCTGCTGCATTAGCTACACTAGGTGAAGACGTTGTTGCAGTAGATGGTAACTTAACTACACCAAACCTTGGAATGCATGTTGGGATGCATTTCGCTCCTCACACTTTACACGATGTTTTAAAAGGTAAAGTTAAACTTAAAGATGCTATTTACCCACACCCATTTGGGTTTAAAGTGATACCAGCAAGTTTGTGTGTGGATGATCTAACTGGAATAGATCCTTCAGGCTTGTATGAAATTGTTTTCAACTTAACCGGGAAAACGAACTACATCCTGATAGATTCTGCAGCAGGTCTTGGTAGGGAAGCTATTTCAGCTTTGCAAGCAACTTCAGAAGTTTTGCCGGTAACTAATCCAAACTTACCTTCTGTCGCTGATCTTTTGAGAACGGTAAAGTTAGCTGAAAGATTGGGGAAAAAAGTGATAGGTATTGTTTTGAATAGAGTTGGAAAAAAGGATTATGAGTTGAAGAAAGAAGAAATAGAGGAAATGATAGGTTATCCTGTTGTTGCACAAATTCCTGAAGACAAAAACATACCAAAAGCCATATTTGCGAAAATGCCTGTTGTGAATTACTCACCAAACTCACCAGCTTCAATCGAATTCAAAAAACTTGCTTGCTTGCTTACAGGGAGACCTTTCTTGGAAAAACAAAGATTTCACTTCACGATTATAAACAGGCTAGTTAACTGGATGATGAGATAATCGTGAAACTTATTATAAGGTCAAAAAATCATTCAAATCGGAAAAATTAGGAGCATTTTTTAATGAAGATTAAATTCACGGTATAAAGCTCAAATCAATCTCAAAAGCTGCTACAGGCATTTCCATTTTCCAATTTTCAAGAACAGAAGGATGGATTTCTCCGATTATTCCTACCCTCTTACCTTTGACAAAAATTTCAGCAGTTCTTCCTTCGATGAAACTTGGATGCTTACTTTTTTTAAGCTTGTATTTAACTTCAAGCGAAGACATGAAAGCATCGAGAACAGCGGAAATATCATCGTAGCTAACTCGAGAATCAGCTATCGCTACGGCAAGCTTTCTCACATCTTTTGTTCTAGTTTCTTGTTTCTCGTCTATCAAAACAACATCTCCAACTTCGAATATTTTTTGCGGATATTCGACATGCTTATTGTTCGAGAAAAATTCCATTAAACTTGGGATTAACCATGTACGAAAAACAGACCAATTCTCTGAAATTATGTTCTCGATTTCAGCTACTTTTCCTTCTTTTAAATTCATTTTCTTGAATAAATTATCTCTGTTAGTTAAAGTGTAGGATAG
>JAWCDI010000157.1:0-3129 GCA_044343505.1 Candidatus Aenigmatarchaeota archaeon
CAATGTAAGTTTTTATCTGATCTAGAGTAATAGGTTGTACATCAGTAGCTTTAGGATTAATCTTCTGTATATATTTCATACTTTCATGAAAATCGGATGGAAGAATTTCTTTTGATAAAGTGAACAAAGACATCACAGGTCTAAATTTATAAAATCTTGGAAATCTAATACTAGACTCGTAATAATAATTTTTTGGTTCTGATGACAACATATTTCTCTTTTTTATTATTTCAGCATATTTTGGATCGTATTTATCTATCATATCAGCTAACAAAGCCAATTTATCTTCTAAATTAATCGTCATAGCCAAATAATCAACTAATGAAGGAATAATTTTAACCTTCGAACTCACAGAATAATCTTCTCTTGAACATTCTCTGACTTTTGTCAAAGAAACAGTCTGCATATACTGTCCGCCGACAGTTAATCGATCTGAAATTGAACGAATATATCCGATGTATCCGAAATTAGAATAATCGAAACTTATAAACATCATCTTTCCAAGTTCCAAATTTGGAATTCCAGCTAATACCACTTCGGCTGTTCTCGATTCTGAAGCAAGATAATCGCTGTAAAACCTAGCAAATAAATCTCCCAAATGTGGTGTCAATACATTAGGATTTTCAATTAATCTTGGAACTCTGAGACCAAATTTTGATACTAAGAGTCGATTTAAATATACACGCTTTGGTAATTCCAAGGTTCCAACTAAATGCATCACGTTATGAACACCAATAGCACTATAAACTCCACTATCTTCTTTTGAATAAGAAAAAGAATGAATAAACTCATATCCAAAATCTTTTTCAATATCATACACATCGACCATATTGTTATATCTTGGAGCTCTAAAATGAATAATTCCAGAAGAGTCTTCAAAAAACTCAAAAAACGTTTGTTCTAAAATTCTTGTCATTATTTGTAAAGGAGTTTCATAAACACTTTCATATAATGAATAACTATTTCTTGTCATTATTAAATAAGGTCTTAATTCTTCAGCTAAACTTTGAACATATTTTGATTCTATTACTGGAAATAAATGATCGTCAAAAACTAAAATCGGATCCAAATTGTTCTCAAAAAGTTGACTTTTCGATTTTACTATCAAAACCAATATTATTAAATGCAACATTGGTCTGAACATAAATTTTTGTCCAGACAATGTTTTCGATATGTATTCAGAAAAGATTTTTTCAAGACTTATATACATTGACGATTCGTCATCAGTCAATTTACAATGAAGAACTTCTTCAAATAAGGAAATAACGATATCTTTGACTGATTTATCTGAGAATCTAGATTGCCAAACAGTAAAATATTCAGGTCTCCATACATCGAATCCTTCTAAAAGATTTATAAAATTTTCATAAATAGCTGATCCTGTTATCAAAGCATTCATTGACAACAATTTCATAATTCCGTGACATACTAACTCTATTGTTTCAACTTCTCCTGTTGTCATATTTCTGTTTATACTTGTCACAAAACCCCTAAAATATGGCCTGTATAACTTTGGCCTTTCTTCTTCTGAATACTCATATATTGATTTATCTCCAACATATAAATCAATATAAACAAAATCATTCTCGAAAAACTCCAAGCTTGATAATTCTCCTGCATTTGATGGGTAGATATAAGACGAATCTTCTTTTATTCCAACAGAAGATGGATTAGCTAAGATCAATCTCAAAACTGGAATTTGACCAATCTCAACATTCTTAGTCATAGAATGAACAAATCTGGAAATATCTATTTCTTTAACTAAATTCTCTAACGAATTTCGATTTTTCGAAACTTCAGAATAGAATTCGCAAACAACTTTTCGAAAAGTCTCAATATCATCTAGAATCATATAGGCTTCATTATAGTTAATATCTTCTATGTTCGTATTCAATATAGTCGAAAACATCGGGGAAGATTTTAAATCAAATCGGATCAACTTAGCCTTAATAGATACAAATCGATCTCTTGTTTTGGTCATTTAAACTTCAAGTTTATATTCTTCAAGCTATTTATCAGAGAATCTATAGAAGAAACTTCATCAGTAAACAATTGATCCAATCCCTCTTGAAACTTAACTATTTCGAAAAACGGTTCATCTCCTTTTAAAACAAACTCGAAAGAATAATGAAAAATTCCTGGTTTTTCAGCATCTGCTGTAATTTCAAACCTTCTAAAAAAACCTTCATATACTTTTCCTTTATACTCCAAAGAAACTTTCTTTTTCCGATCATGAAATGCTTTTTTTAAATAATCTAACGATTCAAAAGAATCTTGACCGAATGCAACTCCTTTAATCGTTAAAACATCTGGAAGATCAGGCCAATGTTGATATACAGTTCCTGCAAAAGTTCTAATTTCTGAAACTTGAGCCTGTTTTTGAACCACAACATTATAAGGATTGACATACAAAATTACATCTTCAAATTTTAAAGCCAATTTACCGATCTTTCGAGCCTTCTCCACCATATTTAACTTTTAGCTGTAACCATAGTTTTCATTTGCTCTCTAATTTCAATTGAAGGTTGTGCTCCAGGTGGAACTGGAGTTGGAACAAATTTTCCTATAAATGCAATCACAGAATCTGTCAAAACAGAAAGAGTATTTGATATTATCTCTAATATACTCTTTTGATCTAACATGGTTTTCAAAGATAAATCTTCAGTCTTTTTAATTTCATCCATAATATTACTCATATCTTCTGATGATGTAACATCTTCTGTCAAAATTTTAACAAATTCTTTTTGATGTTTGATCAGAGCTTGAGGAGAAATTCCCCACATTCTTTCTAAAAATAAGACCGTTCGTATATCAAAACCACCTTCCCTTGGCATAAGTCCAAATCTTCTTAAAATTCCTCTAACATCTTCTAAGCGACCAAACAATATATTTTCTTCTCTTACTCTCCTTTGATACATTTGAAATGCACGATCTACTCCTACAAGTTGAGCTGCCATTAATTCTGCTATTTGAGAAACGAAAGGTTTTGTAGCGATGTCAACAAATTTACCAACTTGTTCAGTCACAAACTGAACTGGGGCCCCTGCATCTCTAAAAACTTTAGACAAACCAGAAACAAAATTTAAAGTTTTATGAACTCCTAATGAATATTCGTAAATTTTTGGAATA
>JAWCDI010000158.1:0-3117 GCA_044343505.1 Candidatus Aenigmatarchaeota archaeon
GACTACAGCGATTTGAATTTAGTGGATTTAACAACTTTAAGTTTTTGGGTCAAGAACGAAAAAATCAGTGCTAAAGTCAAGAAAATCGAAAAGAGAGGTGTTGTTTTTTATTTCCTTGAAAATGAAAGGTTTGCATCCCTCCTTTACGAGGGTGATGCGCTTGAAAGAGCGGTATTCTTCGCCAGGGGTACTTTAGAGTTAGTCAAATTTTTGGGTGGTGTTGACTTGATCCATATAAACGATGCCCACCCAGGTTTAATACCTATTTTCTTCAGGGCAGAAGCGAGATATTTCGAAGATCAAAATCTTAAGAAAATCAAGTTTGTCTACACGATCCACAATGCAGGTAAAGCTTACCAACAGATTTTCGATGGTGAGAGATTTTGGGAATTGGGAATTGGGGAAGAATGGAGGGAAAAAGTAATACATGAAGGTAAGATAAATTTAACTTACACTGCTTTACTCCTTTCTGAAATGTGTAACACTGTGAGCCCTGACTACGCTGAAAGTCTTTTGAGGGGAAATGAAGGTTTATCCGAAATTTTCAAGGAGAAAAAACTATTCGGCATAACTAATGGCATAGATGTGGATTACTGGAGGATGCAAGAATTCAAGGATGTTAAAAATTCAAGAGAATTGGTGAAGAAAAAGAAGAAAGCGAAATTGGAGCTGTTGAAAGAAATAGAAAGGATGAAAGGGGAAAAACTTTCGGAAGAAAAGTTAACTATCATCATACCCAGAAGGTTTGCAGACCAAAAAGGTTTCGACGTTTTTCTACCTTATTGTGATTTGATCGTTAAAGATAGGAGTGAAGGTGGTATAGGTGCGCAGATCATAATCCTTGGAAGGGCTGCACTAGGTGATCCTATTGGTAGGAAATGGATTGAAATGTGTAGGAAGTGGGATGAAGAATTGGAAGAAAACTTTGTTTTCGTCTATGGTTTCAACGAAGAACTTGCTAAGAAGATGTACTGGGGAGGTGACCTTCTACTTTATCCTTCTTTACCAGAAAAGGAACCTTGTGGTACTGGCTACATGATGGCTGCTGTTAACGGAACTTTAACTCTTGGAACCGATACCGGTGGCATGGTCGAAAAAATAGAAGATTTCAAAAATGGTTTTAAAGTCGAAAAAAATAGATACGGGCAAGAAGCTTTTTTTGAAAAGCTCAAGGTTATATCTGAAATTTTTTACGAGAAGAAGAAAGAATGGGAAAGAATGATGTGGAACGCTTTCAACACAGATTTTGATATGGATAAAGTTGCTGAAGAATATTTAACAAAATTATATCTTCCTGCGTTAAAAAAATAAATATGAAGATAGCTTTTTTTTCTTGGGAATATCCTCCCTTCCTTGTTGGGGGATTGGGTGTTTATTCTCAAAATCTCACCAAAAGGTTTGTGGATAAAGGCAACGAAGTTTCTGTTTTCACCATCAACTTCGGTTCCAGAGAATTTGAAGAAGTGGATAACATTAAAATCTACAGATTTTCGCTACCTGAAACTTCAAAGTCAATTTCGATTTTCGCAAATCAAGATATATTGAGTTGGGGGGAGAACATAAAACTTTTTTCAGACATATACTCTTACAACTTACTCTCGGCCAAAAAATTCCTAGAAATTCATGAAAAAGAAAAGTTTGATGTAGTGGCAGTACATGATTGGCTTTCCGCTTTTTCTGGATTAATCTTGAAGAAAGAAAGAATACCAGTTGTTTTTCACTTACATTCTGTAGAAGAAGTGAGGAGTTCTCCAGGCTCTGATACCTTGAAAAAATTGGAAAGGGAAATGGCTTCCGAAGCTGATAAAGTCGTGACCGTTTCTGAATCCATGAGAGATTTCGTTTCTATGATAGGTTATGAGAAGGAAAAGATTTCAGTTTGCTACAATGGCACAGACCCTGAGATCATGAATCCGAAAAAAGTTGATTTCGAATTGGTGGAAAGGTTGAAGAGTGAGTATGGAATAAACGAAGAGAAAGTGGTGTTCTTCATAGGAAGGTTGGTTTGGTTCAAAGGTATTTACAATTTAGTAAAAGCTTTTCAGCTGGTTTTGAAAGAATTTCCAAGAACTAAGCTTTTGATGGTTGGGATTGGTGATAATGAAAATCTGAAGAATTTTGTCAGATCTCTTGGTTTAGAAGAGAGTGTGATAATCGTTAACAGATGGTTGAATGATAAGGAAAAAGTTTCTCATTTCGCTTTAGCTGATGTCTGTGTTTTTCCGAGCATAAACGAACCTTTTGGTATAGTGGCGTCCGAAGCCATGGCGATGGAAAAGCCTGTCGTTGTTGGTGCCTCTGGTGTTTCCGGACTGAAAGAACAAGTTGTCCCATCTGGGGAAAAAAGAACTGGTGTACATGTGAACGGGAATATTCCAGAAGATATAGCATGGGGAATAAAAGAAGTTCTCTCCAATCAACAGCAAGCAAAAAAATGGGGAAAGAATGGTAGGAAGCTTGTGCTAGAAAAATTCAATTTTGACTTGACCGCTGAAAAAACTTTATCAATTTATGAGAGTTTGGTGAAGTAATAATTATGGCAAGGATAATCGGGATAGTTTCGGGTAAAGGTGGTGTTGGTAAAACTACTTTAACAGCAAACTTGGCTATAGCCATAAGCAAACTTGGGAAAAGCGTTACCGTAGTAGATTGTAACCTAACAACATCGCATCTTGGATTTTTATTCGATTTCCACTTTTATCCAAGAAGCTTGAATGATGTGCTAGCTGGAAAGAGCTCTCTAGAAGAAGCGATTTTCTTCAAAGAAGGTATAGGAATATTACCAGCGAGTTTAAAAGTTGAAGATCTTGTAGATGTTAACCCTGAAAGATTGAAAGAAATCGTCGAAAGAATACAAGCTGACTTTGTGTTGTTGGATTCTGCACCAGGACTGGGGAGGGAGGCGCTAAGTGTTTTGAAATCGGCTCAAGAAATAATTTTCGTCGCTACTCCTCATTTGAATTCTATCGTGGATGTGATGAAATGTGAAAAAATAGTGAAAAGTTTACAGTTGAGTTCTTTGGGCATCGTTTTTAACATGGTCAAAGGATACTCTCATGAATTGAGTAAAAGAGATGTAGAGAGGATTACAAACCTTCCAGTTATAGCGGAAATTCC
>JAWCDI010000159.1:0-3110 GCA_044343505.1 Candidatus Aenigmatarchaeota archaeon
AGAGAATGATAGGAATATTGAAGAAAATATTGAGATTTTGAAATTTTTAACATCACGTCATGAGAATTGTAAAATTTTTTGTTAGAAGTAAGAGATTAAAAATTAATTTTTGTTCAAGTGTTGTCGATATTTTTTATTAATTTTTTCAAAAATAAAGACTAAACGAATATTTAATTTAAATTAGAAATTAGTAAAATTACAAGTGATGATATGAGAAAAAATAGAAGAAAATTAGAAATTTTTATATTTATTTTAATTTTCTCATTGAGTATTTTATTAAGAGTATGGAAAATTTCTGAAATACCATTACCTTGGGTTGATGAGATCGTACATGGAAGTGTGTTATATTCTTCAGCACCATTCATATTTTTCTTAGGGCCTAATCTATTATCTCTAAGATTACCATTCATAATTTTGGGGGTATTGAGTATAGTATTAACCTATTACTTCTTTAAAGATTTTTACGACAAGAGAGTAGCATTGTTAGCATCTTTTCTACTAGCTACTTTTCCATCCCATATTTATTTTAGTAGAGTAGCTTTACCTTACATAGGCGGATTATCGTTTGGTATGCTTTCTCTAATTTTTATACACAAATTTCTAAAAACAAAAAATAGAGTTTATTTATTCTTATTCTCAGTAGTTTGTGGTATAGACTTGATAGTGCGTATGACTTTAATATTTTTTCTAGCAACTACAACAATTTTATCAATTAAATTTTTCAATTTAAATTTCAAACTTAAATGGCACGATTTACTAATTTCTCTTATACTTTTCTTATTCTCTACATATCCTTTTATTTCAATTGTTAGTAAGGCTGGAAAAATTATTATATTCTTTTTATTAAAAAATTTTCCAAAAACTATAGAAGGAACAGATTTGAGTGATATTGGTAGAAATTTAATAAATGGCCTATTTAACACACTTCCTCAATTCATGAAAGGACAAATGGTGTATTACCTACAAGATTTTAGCTCCTTCCTATTTTTGGCACTTTTTATCATTTCTTTGATAATTCTATTAATTAAATTTATTTTTAAGCCAAAACTTGGATACAAACAATTTAAAGAAGATATTTTTTCGCTCAGTGTGATTTTTCTTACTTCAATATTACTTTCAACTTTAACAATTACAAGTTTCCGTCCGGGAGATTATCTTCTCTTATCACCATTTTTTATGACAATAATCGCACGAGGTTTAATAGAAGCAAGCGAATATGTGAAAAAATATGTAAGAGGTATATTTCACATATTTATCGTAGTATTAATATTATTCACCTTCTATGAAGCAATAAATTTTCTCATTTATTTTTGTTCATTTCCGTCAATAGAGAAAATTACTCCTGGCTCTTACCTCTTTGATTATGTTTGTATAACAAGTACAAAATCTCTGATAGAATCTATTTCCACACTTAATTATTCTCGAATTTTTGTAGATGAGAGTAATGTTTTACCTTTCACTTTAAAGTGGTATAGTCATGGGAAAATAAGTGAAGAAAAAATAAATTTCATGTTAGTTTATACAGAAGACGAAGAAACTGCAATTGAGAAAATGATAAAAAAACTTGTGGAGGGATTGGAAGATGAAAACACAATATACATACTAACATCGGAAAATTGTTTACGGTTCGGTGTATATCATTCATTCTATAGAAAAATTTCTCCAAAAAATATTTTTCTAAATACAATAAAAAATTTTAATAAATCGGTTATCTTGGAGAAAGAGATTTTGTCTCCAAGTGGTTATGTGATGTATGAAATTTATCGAGTGACGCATGAATAAATTCTCATTGATATAAAAAATACTTGTATGAACTTTAAGAACAATAATCCCATTACTCAAAAAATGTAAAGAAATGAGAGGAAATTAAAAAATTTGTCAATTCCATAAACCTTATTAACTAAATTTATAACTGTTAAACAAGGAAAAATATATTAGACACTGACGAAAGTGAAAATATGGAGTTAGTACAATCTTTACTTAACTGGATAAATGGAGAAAAGATATTGCCCCCCATTCTAATAGAATTAAAGATTACAGGAAAATGTAATCTTAAGTGTCTTCCGTGTCCCTATAGGTACAAAAAATGTAATCATGAACTACCAACTGAATTTTGGCTAAAGGTTGTTCAAGAAGCAGCTGAAACGGGAATAAAAGAGTGTAGGATCACAGGCGGTGAAGCCATGTGTAGGCAAGATGTAATCTTACCTCTTATGAGATTAATTAAAAACTATGGAATGAAAGGTAGTTTAGTAACTAATGGAACTCTTTTTACAGAAGAAATTATTAAAGAAATCATTAAAATTGGTTGGGATTGTATTATCATTAGTCTTGACGGACCTAATGCAGAGATAAATGATTATGTAAGGGGAAGAGGGGTATTTGAGAGAGTGATAAAAGGGATTAAAACTTTCAATTTGTGGAAAGAGAAATTTAAGAAAGATTCACCCCAAATAAGACTAAACCCACTCATAACTAACAGAAATTACAATAAGTTGGTAGATATGATAAAACTCGCCCATGAGTTGAAAGTATTTGATGTAACTTTTCAGCAGCTTGTAGTTCATCACGATTCAGCTAAAAAACTAGAACTAAATGAAGAACAATTGAACCAACTACCACTTTTCATAAAGAATGCCATACAAGTTGCTAAGGATTTAAGAATTAATACAAACCTGGAGGAACTAGAGAAATCTATAACACACAGAGAAGGAAGTAATAACAGATTAAACAGTACACAAATATCATTCTGTTTCTATCCATGGTTTTTTATTGGTATAAGAGAAGATGGAAGAGCAGAACCCTGTCCTACAGATCCGTTAAAATTCACAGACGGTGTAAACGTTAAAGATAACCACTTACAAGATATATGGTATGGTGAATATTTCAACTCTATAAGAGAACAAGTATTTTCATCTTCACTTGAAAGATGTAAAAAATGTTGTCCTTCGAATATACATGTTGGAGATAAAAGTGTACGTGGTACTATTGATATGAGGGTTATTGGGCTAGAGATGGAGGAAATCGTCCAAGAAGTGAAAATACAATCTAATGCAATCAACGAACTCAAAAACGAACTACATAAACTCAGAAACGAAACCAATATCCAA
>JAWCDI010000160.1:0-3093 GCA_044343505.1 Candidatus Aenigmatarchaeota archaeon
CCAAGCTTCCCAAGATTTTCTTAATTTCTTCTACATCTTCCGAACCCAGAGCATCTCCAAGTAATTCGAAAATTTTTTGGAAATACTCTTCTTTTTGGGATTTCAAGAAGTTCAATTCGTTCTCTCTCTTTTTAAAGAAAACATCAAGCTCTGTTGCGAGTTTTTCTTCACCAGAAGAATACATGAATTCTACAGTTTTCTTCAACGGATCTCTTTCCATTTTTTCCAGTTTAATCATCAAAAGCCTTATCTTATCTTTAATTTGAATCAAGTCTGAAATTTTCATCAATTCTTCAACAAGTTTTTTCACATCTTCTAGCCCCGAGAAAAAATTCTCGAAATTAATTCCCACATTTAATCCTTTCTCTGATTTTTCTAGCTTGAGTTTTGGGAGGAAGAAAAGGAAAGGTAAGGCAACTAAAGGTAATAAAAAACCTAAAGTTAAAACAGGTTTCTCTTTGAATTTCTTGAAAATAGTTGAATCAAGATTTTCGATAAATGATTCTACTTTACTTTTTCCACCACGTATGTCTTCTTTACCACTCTTCTTTTAATCCAACAGTTGTTGTGGTTTGTGGAATTTTCAAGTTGGAAACGCTTACGTAAGAAGTTAAATAAGATTCCCTTCCCAACAAATCTTCAGCATAAACTCTTATTAAATAATTTCCATCATTAACTTCACTGCTATTCCAAAATGCTGAGCAAAAATAAGTTTCGCAACTCATATCTTCCCAGTCTTTCACAACAGCACCATCGGACTCGACCCTAAACTTAGAATTTTTTACTCCAGTACCATCATCTCTCACTTCTGCCGAGATATTTACTTCCCCACTCACTATGCTACCTTGAGTTGGAGATAGAATGGTTATGCGAGGTGGTAGATTATCTACAACAATCGGTAATGAAAAATTAGCTTTGTTACCCGCTACGTCATGAACTTCAAACACAATTTCATGTTTTCCGTCATAAGTCCAAGTCGTTTCTAAATCTACAACACAATTTGCTTCATGAATTGTTCCGTGACATAAAAATTCTACTAAGTAATTGCTTACTCTACAAGTTATCTTTTTGAAATCTAAACCAGAATATCGATCCGAAGCGTTCAAGCTCAAATGAAAAACTCCAAATATTGTTTGATTACTCTCTACTCCAGAAACTGAAAAAGTTGGTGGTTCATTGTCTACGAAGATTTGAATGCTTGTATGAGCTTGATTACCAACCTTATCGCTTGCTTTTGCATAAATTTTAACGCTTTGATTGTTTTGATATTCTCTCGTATCCAACTTTTGAATTCCGATGAAGATGCCGTTAGATTCTTGCGTATCAAGCCAAGTTGAATTATCGAAAGAATATTTTACTGAGTTAGCATCTATCCCCGAATAAACATCAGAAGCGTTTATCCTTATCTCGATTTCTCCTGAATAATAAGATTGATTTTCAGGTGAGATGAAAAGTATCTCCGGAGAGCTTCTATCTACCCTAACTCTTAAAGGGTTGGAAGAACTCCCAAGATTCACGTAATTTCCTTCGAGATCGTAAGCATCGAAGTAATACAGAAGCCAGTTACCATCATGCACCAAAGCCTCCAAGCCAGGAATAGTTGAATTGCAACGCCATGTTGAAGAAATTTGATAGCAAGTCATGTTAAAACTTTTCCATATCGAAGTAGGATCTTCTACCCTTGCATGTAATTTTACAGAAGATTCGTTGAAAGGGTCGCTGATCTCTACCGAAAAAATTTCATAATCTCTACCGTAAATGTAAGTTCCGTTGGGAGGTATTGGGTTGAAAAGGGTTGGGATAGCATGAGCTACATTGGTTGAAAGGATTAACAAAGGGATTAAAGCGATCAATTTTTTCATAATATTAAGTTGGTATGAACTGAATATAAACAGAACCTTTTTCTCCTTCGCTTCCCGTAACATGGATTTGAAGTAAGTACTTATTACCCAAGTGAACACAAGCACTAAGGGATATTTGGAAATAACCGTTCGAGAAATTCGTCGTGTTGGTTTCTTTCAACCCATCTATTCCAACAAAAACTTTACCAGAAGTTAAAAGTTTATCTCCTGCATAAGCTCTTCCTTGTACTGAAATGCTGACTTGTTGACACTCTTTACTAACTTCACCAACCACAACTTCAAATTCATCGTAGCAATTTGCGATATGAGTTGTGTTGTTTGCAGTCACAAGAACTTCATAATTTCCAAGATCAAAAGATTGATCGAAAACGACGAAATAAACACCTGAAGAATCTGAAGTTGTTATAGTTGAGAGCCTTGGAATTCCAGATTTATTTATATCTATTCTCACAGAACTAACGTTGCTATTTTCCCCAATAACGTTACCAACTATTATAACTTTTGAACCGCTAGAATAAGGACCACCAGCTTCACAGCTTACACTCAACGAATGAGCCAATTTTAAGAGAATTATAAAGAAAATTAGGATGAAGAAAAAGTACCTCATCTTCACACCCTGAATCTAACTTCGCTCCATGAAATCCTTCCAGATGGCTCTATAATTTGAACGATAGCGACATGCCTTTCATCTGGTATTAAGCAAGAAGTGAAAGCAACGCTCCATCTTCCTTGTGAAAATGTTGTAGAAAATTCATCTCCATTTTCCCTTATGTAAATTTTAACTATCCCCTCAGTTATTATTTCACCTGTCAAATAATCTTGAGCGATTCCACTCAAACTTATAGTCTTGGGAACACATCCTTTAAGCTTACTCACTATTTTAAAAATATCATAAGCTGAAGCAGTTGCGAAAGAATAATTGGCATTCACCTCAACCATGTAAATACCAATGTCTAAACCAGAAAATAAAGCGAAATATTTACCTTCTGAAGAAGCTGTTAAACTTCTCTCAGCCCTAAGCACGTTTCCTTCATAAATTTTTATCGTCAAGTTCGCAAAACTCGCTGCCTTGCCGAGAAAACTAACTTCTCCCACCACCACGACAACAGGCACATCAACATCCTTAACATACGGCCCACCTGCTTCCACGGTAACAGTAAGGTTTCCACAACAAATTTTGTTAGGATAATCCTCACATTTACCTAAATGGGAATTTGTTTCTTTCACCAAA
>JAWCDI010000161.1:0-3085 GCA_044343505.1 Candidatus Aenigmatarchaeota archaeon
TCCATACTTAAAAATAAACGAGACTGTCTTGAAAGCGATTAGCGAAATTGGTTTGAGATACGATTCATCTTATTCCTGTGTAATAAACGAACTAAAAAGGTCGGTAAGAGGACAAAGAGTAGAGAAGTTTGTAAGTAAAATGTATAGGAATACAATGGGAGAACCTTATGTTACAGAATTTTTCGGAGTGAAAGAGTTTCCTGTTATTTTACCAGACGATGTGATACTCGTAGATATGCTGAACCTGAATTTGGATGAGATATCTGAACTATGGATTGAGATTGTCAAGAAAAATCTCGATAAAGGTTTTGTTTTCGTATTTCAAATTCATCCAGAACGATTTCATATTTTAAAGCCAGTTCTTGAAAAAATCGTTGAATTTTGCTTTAAAAGAGATGTCCAAATAGGTTCGATTTCGGAACTCGTTAAGAAGTCGGAATTTCCTGCTCTGGCTATTACGGGCGATTTGGATATAATTTCAATATGGGATGCACTTAGAGTATTATGAAGAGGCAAAAAAATGATTATGGATATGGGTATTACAAAACAAAAAATTTTTGGGGAAAATACTGGGAGGGAGGTATTGTAGACTATTTAAGATCTCATCCAAAAGCCGGGATTTTTATAGAGAAACACTTTGGTAATAGAATTATAAAAATTTTGGAAGTTGGTTGTGGAAGCGCAATTGATTCTGTCTATCTAGCATCCAAAGGATATGAAGTTGTGGCTTTAGACTATGAGGAAAAAACAATTTCTAGACTCAAAAATTGTTTTGCTGGAATCGATAATGTAACTTTTGTCATAGGAGACGCATTTAATTTGGGTTTTAAAGCCAAAAGTTTTGACTTAGTTTTCTCAAACGGGTTGTTTGTTTATTACAACGATCCAGACATAGCAATAATGTTAAAAGAGCAATATAGAGTCGCAAAACATTATATAGTTTTCTTCGTTCATAATTTTGAAAATGTTTTCTTAGTAAAGCTTTTTAGATGGAAATCTCGGAAAAATAAGTTGTTTGAAATAAGATTTTTTACAAAAGAAGAAATCATAGATGTGATTAAAAGTTCAAATATACGCTATAAGGAAATAAAATTCATGAAAATGGGTGGTATTAGTGATCTCATTTTTAAAAATATCTATAAAAATCTTATTTTTAAAAATTGTAAAAATTTAGAATTGAAGTTCAACTCAGTATTACTAAAAACGTATAGGATACAGCCTTGGTGGTTAACCGAAAGAATCGGAGTAGTGGTGAGATTATGAAATTATTAATTTTAGAGGGTTTTTTACCGCAAGGGTCCGCGTTGGCTAAGGTTTTTAAAGAGAGTGACCCAAAATCATATATTGAATCTAGAAATGATAAAAAGAATTTATATGATATTATTTTGCAAATATCAACTTTTAATATTTATGATGCTTTTTCATATAAAGAAAATTTCGTGTCCCAGAATGACTTTCTAAAATTTGATTACGTAATCCCAACTGGAGCGAGAAGCACCAAAGCATTATTAAATACTTATAACAAAATTAAATATAATGACTTTTTAATAGATAAAACAATGTTAGTTTCTTATAAAAAGATACGCATGTTGGAAATCGTCAAAAATTTGGATATACCTACACCCAAAACTTACCTCTCTCCAGAAGAAATAAAGGAATTTCCTATATTTTATAAAGAGAGATCGGAGATAGGGATACGAGGTATTAGGGGAATTGCATTCAGAAAAGAGGATATACCAAAAAGATGTAATTTACTATATCAAGAATATATTTCTTCTCCTTATACATTCGGAGTGGGATTTTTAGCTCAAGATGGAGAAATACTGACTCATTTTATCCATCGGGAAATATTAAGCACACCTCCTATCGGTGGAAGTGGAGTAATTGTCGAAGCTTATGAAGATTCAGTTTTAGTAGACTACACTCAAAGAATAGTAAAGGAATTAAATTATAATGGCTGGGGTTTAGCAGAGTATAAGTATAATCCGAAAATTGATGACTATGTGTTTATGGAAATCAACTCAAAATGGTGGGCATCGTGTATATTTCACTTTTTCAACAACCCCAAATTTCTAAAAATACCCTTTGGAGTAGATTTTAAACAAAAAAAAGTAATAAGAGCCATTTTCTTAAACAGACTCCTAGAATTAGGTCCTTTATTTTTCATAAGAAATATACATCAATTAACAAAAAGCAAGATTTTTGTAGATCGTATCCCCATTATAGAAACTATCGAATTTATATTACCCGACTTTGCAAAAAATTATATTTGGAATCTCTTTCGGAAAAATAAGGTCTTAACCGATTTGGAAGGTGAGAAGTATGAAAACTGCAATAATTGTTAATACACCAGCTCAATGGTATTTCTGGAAAAATATCGCAAAAAAAATACAAGATAACGGAAAAGAAGTCGTCATGCTTTTTAGAGATTATGGTGAAACTTTAGAAGTCGCAGAATATTCGAAGAAGTATATATTTGCCAGATCTAATTCTAAATATAGAAAAATTCTTTCTATACCATTAGATGTTTGGAGAGCATATAGGTTCTTAAAAAACTATGATCCTGATATTATTACGGGTTTTGGGATTTATGATGCTCTAACCTCTTTTATGTTAAGGAAAACTTGTATTTCATTTGCTGATAGTGGTATAAGTATCAGTAAATCCTTATATTTACAATATATGATTTATGCTCCATTTTTAAACGTAATAATTACACCAGAAAGCTTTTTAGATGATTTAGGCAAAAAACAAATCCGAGTAGCAAGCTATAAAGAACTCGCTTACTTGCATCCCAATTACTATTCCCCAAAGGACGACGTATTAGACCTTATGGGGGTTTCAAAAGGAGAAGATTATGTCTTACTGAGATTTAATGCTTTCGATGCTGCCCACGATATTGGAATCTCAGGCTTTACATACGAGGATAAAATAAGACTTGTTAAAGAACTCGAAAAGCATGCGAGGGTTTTCATTTCTTCTGAAGCCAAACTGCCTGAAGGACTTGAAGATTATGCTCTAAAAGTTTCAAAGAAGAGGATTCACGACGTAATTTATCATGCAAAGCTTTTGATTGCGGACACTC
>JAWCDI010000162.1:0-3066 GCA_044343505.1 Candidatus Aenigmatarchaeota archaeon
CAGCAATTAAAAGAAAGATACCAGCAAGAGTTAGCAAATTTAGAAAGAAAACATCAGGAAGAGAAACAAAGATTAATTGGTAGATATGCAGCGGCGGGTTTTTCAGAGCCAGGAATTTTAGAAGGACCAATGGCGGGAGTCCCAGGGATAGTGACAAAAGCGCTTCAAGAATTAGGAGAACAACAAGCAAGAGAAAGAACACAATTACAACAAGCAGCAGCAGGAGATATTACTGCAATTCAAATGGCACAAGCAGAAGCTGAAAGAAAGGCACAACAACAGGCCTATGAGCAATGGGCAAGAGAACAACAAAGAAAATTAGAAAATATTTTAAAACAGGCAGGATTACTTGAAACGATTTATAGCTATGTTGCGCCTCAAAGAATGACAGTAGGAGGAAGAATTTTAGAATATGACCCATTAAGCGGGAGTTATAAAGATGTAACGCCAACAGCTGTAACCGAAGCATTAAGAAAAGAAGAAATAGAAAAAGCATGGAGTTCCCCCGATGTAGATGATGAGGGGAATGTTTGGAGAGTAAATAAAATAACAGGAGAAATGCAAATTATTGGAAAAATTGCAAAGAAGCCTACAATTACTGATGCGACAAGAGTTCAAACAATAGGAATCTTCCTTGAATCTCGAAAAGGAAAAGATGGTTTTGTTTCGGCTGAAGATTATTTAAAAGCACGACAACAATGGATAGCAATGGGTGGAACATTATCTGATTTTAATGCCGCCTTCCCATATTATGTTTGGATGGGACCTTGGGAATATGAGAAAATTCCTGAATTTAGTTCAAAAACAGGAACAACATCGGAAGAAGAAGCAATAAAAAGAATACTTGGGATTCCATAGATAGGATAAAAATATGCCATTCATTGAAGATTTAAAAAAGAAAGCCCAAGAATGGGCAAAAAGACAGGCTGAAAAATTAAAACAGTCGACGATTTATCATTTACCAGGAGCAATTGCTGAAACAATAGAAAAACCACGAGAAACCTTTGAAAGAATATTTGCTCCAAAACAAATTGAAAGAGAGGCTCAAAGAATTCAAAAAACTGGCAAAGTTTCAATGCCAAGATTATTTGTCGAAGAATTAGCAAAAGAAACTGCAGCAACAGCAATCGATATAGGAAAAGAATTTGCTAAAACTCCTTTAAAAATAGGAGCAGAAATTGGAAGTAGATTTTTAGGTGGCGAATATGCAAAAACTCAGCCTGCTTTTAAAATTCCTGGATTAGGAGAAATCACAACTTATACTGCAGATTATCATCAAAGAAAAAAAGAATTTAAAGAAAAACATGGATTATCTGAAAAAGAAGCCACAATTGCTTCTTTATTAATGACAGGAGGAGAAGCTATTTTAGATGCAACTCTTATCGCAAGTATGGCGGCAAAAGCTGCTGCTCCTAAATTACCAGCCTTAGAAGAAAAAATTAAATCTTGGTATGTTTTAGGACAACCTAAAACAATAGATGAAGCAAAAGAAACTTATACACAATTAGCTCACCAGCTTCATCCAGATATGCCAACTGGAGATGAAACCGCTTTTAAAACAATTCAAAAAGCATTTGAAACATTAAATAAAAAAGGAATCCCAAATGTTATAGAAAGAGCGGCCTCAAAAATTTTTAGGCCATTAGTTCAAGCAGCTTATGCTCCTATAAGAGAATTTGGAAAACCAATTGAAATTCCACAATTGCCATTGGCTCAATTGCCAGGATATGCTGAAGAACAGATTATGCCAGTTCCAATGGCAGGGACAATAAAAAAGAAAATACCAGTGGGAAAAGAAATAATAAAGTTACCACGAGTAGAAGAGATAGCAGAAAAATTAGGAATAAAAATAATAAGAACTAAATCAAGAGGAGATACCCTTAAAATACAACTTACAAAATTGCCAGGTGATAAATATGCTATTAAAATACCACAAAATTTAAATATTAACTCTCCAGAAGTTCAATATTCGTTATGGCATGAAATAGGACATTTTATTGATAATGCTGCCTATGTAGGAAAAAACCAACTTGTTTCAATTGTTCAAAGGGGTAAATATTCTACTCCTCATAGTGAATTATTGCGAAAATTTAAGGATTATATCATAAAACATAAACCAATAAAACCTCAACTTACCATAACTGTTCCAAAAGTTGGTAAATTTAGAAATTTAGAAGAAATAGAAAGAGCCGATCTTCCTCCTGAAATAAAGATTAAGGTAAGAGAAGCGTGGGAAAAATGGATAAAAAAAATTGAAAACTACTTAATGCAAGACATAGAATTATTTGCTGACGGATTCGCAAGATATATTCAAAATAGAGACTTAATGAAAAAAGAAGCGCCAGAATTGGTTAAAATTTATGATGAAATTTTAGAAAAAGAACCAATACTGAAAACAATTTTTAAAAAAATACCTATAGAGACTCCTCCAGATATTAAGCCAATAGTAGATGATTTTTTGAGTATCGTTAAAGATTTAAGAAAAACAAGAAGATTACAAGAAAAACTTTATACTGCTGAAAGATCTCGCAGATTAAAAGAAATTTTAAAAATTAGAGAAACAAGTAAAGGTTTAGAAAGTTTTTATAGAGAATTAGGCGCTTTAAAAGGACCTTTACCGCATTTACCTCCCGAAGAACTTACAAAAATTATTTCTCCAGAAAGAGCAGAAAAATTAAGAAATTATATTGATGCTTTATTTGATTATATCGTCAAACATCCAGCATTAAATGAATGGGAAAAAATTCCAGCAAGGGAAGCACTTTTAAAATTAATGGGAGAAAGGGGAGGTGGATTGCCTACTAAAAGCGAATTAAAATATCTGAAAAGAGTTTTTGGCAATGAATTTGTCAAAAATGTTTTAGAAATGAGATCAACGATTAATAAAACATTAGATGCAATTGTTGAAGTTGCTGGATTACCAAAAGCCTTTATAGCAGCAGGAGATATTTCGGCAACTTTTAGGCAGGCACTTCCTTTAATTTATAAAAAAGAATTTTGGGCAAATATTCCTGAACAAATAAAATACTTTTTTAGTCAACGAACATTTGAAAATGCAATGAAAGA
>JAWCDI010000163.1:0-3057 GCA_044343505.1 Candidatus Aenigmatarchaeota archaeon
GATTACTATAAAGGCTTTCCATGTTTCTACAGTTTTTCCGTCATAAGGAACCCTTACTTTTATGTAATAGGTTCCTATGGTAGGAGGAAGATAGTTAACTCTATAGCTTCTTCTTTCTCCGGGCTTTAATGTTACTATGGAATCATAATAATAAGCTAAAGGTTGAAGCTTTCCCCCGTAGTTGTAATATATTCTAACTTCAATTTTTTCTTGAAAAGGAACGCTTCCTGTGTTTAAAAAATCTACTGTTATGTTTTGAAATTCACCCCAGTTTAACTCTTCTTTATAACCGATTAAAAGCTCTCCTTTCAAAACTTCTGAAACGTTAACGGAAAAGTTAGCTCCAACAAAGCCTGTTATTCTTAAAGAAAAAAAGTTAGAAATGAAGTTAAAAATAAGAATTGCTACAATTGAGATGATAAAGATGTAAAGAAACTTTTTCATAATATCAAATTGTAATTTTAACAATAAATTTCAAAAGAATGAAACCTAAAAGAAGCCAAGTTTTCCTGGGTTTTTACTTAGGTTTATAGCGGACAGCTTCCTTCAATAGTTAGCCAATTAGAAGCTAACCATCCTGCCGGAATTCCCTTTGGTACCCATACGTCTAAGCTAACTGAAAACTCTGAACCTGGTATTAAGTTTTCTGTTCTTATAAAACTTGTTCCTCCGCAGACACCAAAGTTTGGATTTGATCTTTTATCGTATTTATATATGTAAATTTTTGTACAGTCTTTGTAAAGTGCCACGCAGTGCCCACTAAGCGGACCTTGGGTAAACGCGTACACTGCCCAGTCTTCAAAAGCGTTGCTAGGATTCCCGCCTATCGATGGTTCTCTGGTGCTAGGCTCACCACTATCTGGTTCGTTTTCTATATAAATTGCTGCGTTAGTTGAGTTACAAGTTCCATCACTTGCGTTAACCATACACCAAAGATAATTTCCTACAGTAGCGTTTCTGTACCATCCCCAGGTTACTGCGTTTGTACAACTTGATCCACCAGCTCCTGTAGGCTTGCTTACATTCCACTCCAATCTTCCTACGTAGCGAAAGCCACTTCCGTTGTTGAGTACAAGAAGTCCTCCTGAAGCGTACTTTGAAGGGTCACCTGTAGGAATTGGGTTTGTAGTTTCAACCTCAATGGTGTCTATATAACCATAAATGTTTGTAAGATTTTTTGAGCCACTATTTTTTATCTCTAGCAGTTTAGTTCCTCCTTCTGATCCTGGAGAAACACTAAACCAGGTATGGTTTGTTGGTGCAACTGTTATCTGGCAAACTCCTTTTACTTCTACAGTAACGTTTGTCTGGTTTGAGGTTGCTGAAAAAGCTGGTTTAGTTAAGCTTACTGTAAAAGCTACTCCTAGTATGCTTATTAAACCAATCAAAAAAGCTATTTTTTCAATCTTCATATATAAAATTTTGTTTACTTTAATATTTAAACATTATTATTAAATATTAAAGATAATTTTTCAAGAATAAAATTTTGAAACTTCAAATTAATAATATGAAAAAGCTTATAGTTTCAATCTTTTGCTTAATCCTTTTTTCTTCAGCTTACGCAAAAGATTTCTCAGTAGGAGTTTCACCTTCTTTTATCGACTTAGGCGAGCTTCAAAAAGGCTCATCAAAACCGGTAAGTTTTTTTATAGTTTCTCCCTCAGACGAAACCATAGTAGTTTACCTTCAACCTTCCCAACCTTTAATAGATTTTTTTAACACACCAAGTTATCAAAGCTATATTTTTAACTATTCTGAAGAACAAACTTCTTCCTGGGTTCAAACTTTTTCAAATCCTGTTGAGCTTAAACCTTCCGGCGAACTACCAACTTTTGGCGGAGCAATAAAAGGTTGGAGAGAAATAAACTTTTTGGTAAACGTTCCAGAAAACGCAGAACCCGGTTATCATCTGGTTGAAATAGCTCCTAAACCTAGCTTACCCCAAACTTCTCTTGGCCAAGTTGGAATAGGGATAGCAACCATAACTCCTGTTATTATCCTTTTTAAAATTCCCGGTGATGCTATAAGAGAAGGCAAAATTTTAGACATAACAACAGGAAGCTATTCAGGAGATAGCTTGCAACTATTAATCCATTTTCTCAACACAGGAACAGTAACGATTTCAGCAAGAGCAGAAGAAATAAAAATTTTTGATTCCGAAGGAAACTTAGTTAAAACTTTGTCTTCTTCTCAAGAAAAAGTTAAGCCTAAGGAGAAAAAGGCTTTGACTGCTTTTTTACCTTTGGATGGGATAAAAGAAGGGGAATACAGAGTTTACGCAAGAGTTAATTATATTTCAGATAGCGTGGAGAAAAACTCAACGATAAAAATTCTTCCTGCCTTAGCTTTAGTTAAACCTGAAAAACCTTTCGAGTTTCCGTTCTGGCTTTTAATACTTATAGCAGCAATAATTATTATCATAATAATTGCTTACAGGTTTTGGCATGAAGAGTAAAATTTTTATTTTGATTTTAATTTTTCTAGCAGTGCTTATGGCTTTGTTTCCAGGATACTCTGAGCCAAAAAGCTTAGTAGAAAACATGAGCTTTCAAAAATCTTCAAACTTTTTCTTCACTTTTGAAGTAACAAGCTATCCTTCAAAAGTAGAGATAATTCCATTCGAGCAAAACATAACAGTAGGTTTAGTTGCAGATCCCTGGAACCTTAACTTCGGGATAATTCCTTTACCAGGTTACGGAAGAAGGCAGGTTGTTGTTTCAAACTTTGAAAAAAGTAGAGTGAGAGTTTATTTTAAAGTTTACGGCGAGATCAAACCTTTTGTTAGGTTTAGCAAGGAAAATTTTATTCTCTACCCAAACCAGTCCGAAACCATAATAGCTTTTCTTAACACTTCAAAAGCTTCAAGAGTAGGCAACTATTCCGGGCAAATAGATGTTATAGTTAAGAAGCCAAACTTTGCTTTTCTTGAAAGCTTGGTGTGAAAATGAAGCTATTTATTTTAATCTTAGCCATTTTTCTTTTGTTTTCCTTCCTAAGCTCAGCATCTATTTTAAAAGTTGGAATTAAACCTGAGCTCAAAGGAAATTTTACCGCAAT
>JAWCDI010000164.1:0-3048 GCA_044343505.1 Candidatus Aenigmatarchaeota archaeon
TTTTGAGGAGGAAACAAAAGGATTTAAAATACCTCCTATAATAATAATAATTCTTTCATTTACATTAATAGCAATAATTTTAATTCTTCAAAGATTACATTGAAGTTTGCTAAATTGTTTATCTTTAAGGAATATTAAAGATAATATTTTTCTTAAAATAATTAAATATTAAAAATCATTTTTTATATTCTTTATTCAAAATCAACCATATTTTATGAGCATTTTTTGGAGGAATATTAGCTAATAAGCTTAAAAGTTTGGGAGAAGCATTAACTATATTTTAAACAGGTGATATTTTTGAACAATATTGGTATTTTAATGAATCCAGAATGTCGCAAGCTATTCGAAGGTATTAATAATAGACCCTTTTGTAAGGAATGCCAAGAAAAACGAGCAACATTCAAAGAGAAAGAACAAAAGAAAGGCCATTATAGCAATCTTCTTCCAGGTTTTTTCTTCATTAAAGATAAGCATACTACTTGACATTTTTATAATTGGTGAGGCACATGGCGGACGTGAAAATTTGTTTCGTGAGCAAAAATCTTTAGATTCTGAAGTTATTAAGTTTAATTATTTTTATCGCTACGAGAAACTTGTCACATTCCATCAAAAGCAAATGAGGGAATTGTTTGATTATTTAGATAATATAAACAAAACATTTTATTAAGTCAGTAAAGACCCATGTTTTGTTTGGAGAAAGGAAAGAAAGAATGAAAGAGATGCGATCGATTCTTGTAAAAAATACTTAAATGAACAAATAGATTTTTTTAAACCAAGATTAATCCTAGCAATTGGAGTAAAAGTTTGTAAAGAGTATTTTGGGATTAAAATTGATAAACTTGAACATGGGAAAAAGTATGAAATTTCAGGAAAGAAAATTATCAGTTGTATTTTTCCAAGTAGGAATACAGCGGACATTTTGGATAGAAAATGGAGGTTGGGAAAAGATTAAAGAAGCTTTGAATAATTCTTTTTAGATTTGTATGAGAAAGGTTAATGAAGTAGTTAAGGATGTAATTGAAAAAAGTTACGACATCAAGAAATAAATAAAAAAATTAGAAGAGAAAAAGAGAAAATGGTAATCCAACATTATATTTTTATCGATTGTTTTTATTAAACTAAATTCTTCCTAATTTTTTACGGACTCTTAAATCTTAATAGATAATCGTCTTAATATAAATTTATAATTAAATAACCGAATATTATATACGATAAATTAGGAGGGGTTTAGATTGACCTCGCCATTAAAAAAGACTGATAAAAAAAAGAATCAGTTGATATATTGCTTCATAATAATTTTGGAGCAAGTTTTATCATAATAGGTCTTATGGGTATATTTCTTGGATTTTTTATTATAGGATTTACAACTTACTATACTTATACTGGTATATCATGTTTTTTAGTCGGAATTATATTCATTATTATAGGGTCTGGAATTGTAGGATCCACTAAATCTTTAAAGATTTTACTTTTAAAAAAGCATTTTTCAGAATGTCCATTCTGTCATTCAGTAGATTCACTAATACTTAAGCCATTAGGTGAAGCTGAAGCTGACTATGCAATATGTAAAAAATGTCAAGCAAAGTGGCATATTTATTATAGTAGTAATGATATATCATGGGCAAAATTAGTTAGTCCAAATGTAAAGGGTGATGGTACTGCTTTTCTTAACATACCTCGAGAAATGGAGTTTTGGAAAAAGTTATCAGAAGTTAAATACCGTCCTCAAAAGATGGTTAAACATAATGAAGTTGCAGAAATTAGTTTAAATAAGGATGGAACGATATCCGTAAAATGCCCTTATTGTAGTGCCCCTACTCCATTATACTTAAAGAAAAGTAAAGTAACTTGTGAGTATTGTGGAAAAAGGTATATTATACCTAAGGATTTTCTTGATTTAATTAAATAAAAACTCAGTAGAAATATGAATTTAATAAATTAGAAATTTAATTAAAAAAGAGCAATTAAGTATGCGAATGGAAAATAAATTATCAAATTTAGTTTAAAAATAGAAGATCGTAATAATTGTACTATAAATTACTAACTATCATTGATGGTTTTTAGTTGTAATAAGATGCGCATTTTTCTTTATCAATCTCCTCCAAAGAGAAGTTGAAGTGGACTTACATATTTTTTTGTTGAAGTAGTAAATGTTTGATAGGTTACAATATTTTCTTCCCAGCTAAGATATTCTTGCCAAACATATAGTTTAACTGAACTCCAAACTGGCGACATTACTTGAATGTATATAGTCTCATCATATCGTGGGCTGTATGATACTTGACCCCTAGTACCAGTTTCAGATTCTCTCCATGAAACTGGTGCACTAAAGAACCTTTTATTCCAATCAACTTCATTCATTATGTAAACATTAACGATACTATCAGAATCCCATATTATAGTAATTGTTTGTCCAGCTAATAAGTAATATGGTCCACTATATCTATATCCCCAAGAAGAAATATAAAGATTTTTGCCCTCAAATAACACTTTACTTCTTGTAACAGTAGTAGTAACAGGATTAACGTATGTAATTATTTCGGTTTTAGGTATGATAGGAATATTTAAAAATATTATAATAATGAAAAGCCCAACAATGATGGCAATTACAATAGGTAATGGATTTTTACTTTCTTTTTTAATTTCTTTCACTAATGGCTTTTCGCGTAATTTTTTTAATTCATCATTAATTTCATCTATATTGGAAACATTACTAAAATATAATTCATAAATTGATGAATTTATGCTACATTTAATTTTAAGAAATTTTTCAAAACCAACTTCAGTTATTCCAACTTCTTTAATATCGCTATACTTAATTTTTATAGCAAGAGGAGCTATTTTCAATTCATCCTGTGCTAAGTATATTCTAACATTTTCTTTTTTCTTAAAATCAGGATGTCCTCCTATATATATTGCAGAAAAAACCTTTCTGCTCATAATTTTATAAAAAATTTATGATAATATAAATTTTATTTTTAATTTTTTGTTTGTCTTAATTTATTTTCGTTTATTTAATATTATAATAGTTTATTTTTCAAATCTTAT
>JAWCDI010000165.1:0-3042 GCA_044343505.1 Candidatus Aenigmatarchaeota archaeon
GTAGAAACAACATGGCTATTGGCAACATCAAAATGCATTGACATTGACAAAATAATGATAAAAACATGTCCATATTGTTCATTAAGATTAAAAACAAAGAATTTATTACTATTGCACATCATAAATCAACACCCTGACGAACTAGTCAAAATAATTGAATGCTCAACATCTATATTAAAATCATGGATAAGAAACAAATAACAATAAACATATAATACATTAAACCACCATAAATTCAATTACCTTATGACTTTTTTTAAAAAATTGTAATAATACCCCCCACCATAAAACTTGCGTTTCTAGAAAGCATCTAACAATATGAAAGCGTCAAGAATTTATGGTGGGGGTTACATTGAGGGTCTGGGTATGTGCGAGTGATATATATCACTCTCCATTCTTCTATGGTCGACCGGTATGGTATCCCGCAATGTGTAGCTATGGTGTACCGAATGGTATACCATCTTTTTAATTGAATATCCCATACATTCTCTACATAGGAAATATCTGTACCAGATCGAAAAAACATATAGAATACGTATTCCATTACTTCATAGACCGAAAGATTTATATATCCCCAAAACCAAAACTCTAGTATGGGGTGAAAAAATGGATCATGAAAAGAAGAGAAAATCTGAGGAAGAAATACGTGAGTATGTAGAAAGATCTTTAGAAGTATCTACCGATCAATTCTTCCAAATGATTGATGAGATAGTAGAATTCATAGAAAATCTTGATGAAGAGGAAACAAAAACACTCATGAAAGTATTAATCGAGAAACTTGACGAAATGTAAAGTTAATCCATTTTTATTTTTCAATTCCTCTATGGCTGTAAATTTTTTCAGTTGTGAAGCAATTGAATGTGGAATGCATTCAACTGCTTTTCATGTTTATGTCAATTCCTCCATGGCCGAAAAGTTTATAAGCTCTGTAGCGAGTAGTATATACGGGTGAGTGAAACGTGACACAAACACAACTCACCCAAACCCAACCTAAACTCAAAATAAAAGAAATAATTTTTAAAATGAATATCCCGGATACCGAGATAGAGAAAGTACTAGACAGAGTCATGGTTAAAAAAATACTTGAGGATTCACCAATAATAGAAAGTCCAAAAATATTGACGTATATTCACAGAACCTGGGGTTCATGTAGAGAATGGAAGCTAGTGTCTCTTAAGAATGAAGATGAGTTTATAGAAGGAGAATGGATTAACAAGAGCTCCATGAAGAACACCTTCAAAATGAAATTAACCGATGTAGAAGAGCTACCGAAAGAGATTATAGTCTACTACTTTGAGAGTCCTAGTTGCAATGGAAAGAAGCAGTTTAAGTTCAAGGTAGTAGCAGAGGTGGTGAGGTGATGTTCATACAAATAAAGAGAATCAGTGATGGCTTCTATTCATATGTAGTGAAACTTTATGATAATGATAAAAACTTAATAGATGAGGAAATCTGTGGTGAGTTAGTGTACTGGGGAAGAGGGGATCAATACCGCGAATGCAGAGATGCTGTTAGGGAGTTATTGGAGAGAAATGGCATTAATGATGTTGATGTAGAAGTATTTGAATGTGGAGGATTCTTTCAAGATGAATGTCCGGAGATAGGTGAGAAAAATGGAGCTTAGAGAGTTCAAAGCAATGAGTCTTGCAAAATTAATGTCGTTGTCAAAGAAGCTGAAGGAGAAATATCCAGAGAGAGCAGACAGGATAGAGTATATAGTGTTTGAACTTGTATCAAAGCTGCAGAATCTGCGAACATACACATTAACAGACTATCTATTCACATTATATCTAGCGACACGAGAATTTCAAGAATTTGCTGAATTGATTCCTAATGAAAAAACAGTTGAAGAGCTTCTTTCAGAGGATGGGGTGAATGAGTGAAGAAGAGGTAAAAACATGAAAGTTGTATATAAAATCAATAAACCAATATTCAACGCCCTTGAAAAAATTTTCAAAGAAACAAAGGAGGTAGAGGATAACTGGGATTTAGCAAATCTGATAGAATCTGAAAACGAAACTGTGTACATGACATGTTGTGGAAATAAGTGGTTTATCGGATTTAATGAAAACTATTATTTCGGCTATGAAGGGACAAGAAATGGATTCAGAGTAGCAAGACCGTTCTATGACTCTTCGCTACACTTACCAAGATTCTATCTCGACTATCCTAGTGATCCTTACTGTGATTACCCCGAGAAAAAAGAGTTGATTATATGTATAAGGGAAGACTATCTTGATGATACTGATGAATACAAGTATAGTGATGATGTTAAGCACTTTACTGATGAATACAAGTATAGTATAGATTATGAAAACAATACAGTATCGTCAATTAAGTACGTATGCTTTAAACTAAGCAGAATTATTGAATACAAAACAACTTTACCAGCCGAAATCGTACACCCATTAGATACCGTTGAAACGCTGTTAGCCGATGAAAGTAAAGCTATTGTAATGAGGGGGAATTTCCCCCTCATTGTGATTGAATACAAAAATATGTATAAATAAATCATTCAATTTTTTTATTTTTGCTTTCTTCTATCCATTACTTCATTTCTATTTTTCTTTGTCTTTAAAACTCCATCCTTTCTATGTTGCTACCAAGAGCGAAAGACTTATAAATATCTTTGGCATTAGTTCTAGTTATGGGTGAGAAAATGGTTGAACAGACAACCGAACAAACAACTCAAGTAGATAAAGTTGAAGAGGAGTTACCGAGGAGGGGAACTGTTAAGATTTGTCATATAAAGGATATGTGGTATGTATTTGTACCGAAGTTTGTTGAGAGACTGCTTGCTGAAAGGAACATTTCTGTTGGTGATAGAGCTGTTTGGGAGGTAGAATCTGTTGACAGCAACAAGATTGTATGTAGAATTACGTTCTCAAAGTAGATCCTAGATATTCATATTTATTTTTTAACTGTTCGGTAGAGATTAATAAAAAATTGATTATTTTCTATATGATTGGATATATGTTTATGTGGTTACCGTCTGTGCCGCTTCCTCTTCCTTCTCCTCAGATTCCTTAGCCGGTTTTCCAA
>JAWCDI010000166.1:0-3030 GCA_044343505.1 Candidatus Aenigmatarchaeota archaeon
CAAATAGAACAATTCCTCCTATTAATTGAACATCAAAATGAACCATATCCCACTTATATGGATTAGTTGTTACTTCATATTCATATCCAAGTAGTCTTCTTGCGGTTTCTTTAACAAGAGCAAAGGCTTCTGGTAATAGGTGATAAGGATCCTCTCCATCTGCTAACCTATTTACAAATTCTTCTGTTTTTTTAGGTATTTCATTATCTTTTAAATTTTTGTATTGTTCGAAGAAGTAGTTTATTTTCTCAACAATTTTCCATCTTTTTCTTACTTCTCTTTCGTTTCTTGTTCCTACTAATTTTGTAATTATTGAACTTATCATAACTCTTAAAATTTTAAAGCATTAAAATTTTCGGTATGGATATTAAAGAGTTTAAAGAGTTCAGACAAAAGATGAATGAAATTATATTAAAGGAAGGAACTCTATATACAAAGCGATTTTTCGCTCTTGATAATGATGTTTATAAAGATGGTAAAATACCAAAGAAATATAAAGAAATGATGGGTCTTGTTGCTTCAATTGTTTTAAGATGCGATGATTGTATAACTTATCATATCATTCAATGTATAGAGAATGGTATGACAAAAGAAGAATTCTTTGAACTATTAGATGTAGCCTTGATAATAGGAGGTTCTATTACAATTCCGCATATTAGAAGAGCGGTTAAGACATATTTTGAGCTTTGTAGTTAATTATTATCTATCAATTCCATCAAAGCGTTATATAATGCTTTTGTAAGTTCAACTTGCCCTTTTCTATTATTTTCAAAATTAGATGGGTCAATTGGTTTTCCAATGTAGATTTTAAGGGGTTTTATTCTGAGTATCCAAAGGAAAGGCTTTATAAAGGCTCTTCCATCATTATTCTTAATGTAAATAGGAACAACTTTTGAATTTGTATTTAAAGCCAAAAAAGCTACACCAAGTTTAAAGCTTAATAATTTCTCTTTTGTTTTATTTCTTGTTCCTTCTGGAAAAATTGTAACAACTTCATTATTTTTAAGTTTTTCAATAGCATATATTAAGGCTTCTCTTGCTTCAATGCTTCTTTTTAGTGGTATAGCATTATAAAATTTGATTAATAAGGCAAATGGTTTAAATTTAAATAATTCTTCTTTTGCTAAAAAGTAGGTTTCCCTTGTAGTTGCAAAGCCAATAGCTGGTGGATCTATATAACTTCTATGATTTGGAGCAAGAATAACTGGTCCTTCTTTTGGGATATTTTCTCTTCCATAAACTTTTATTCCAAGAATAAAACGAGCAATTGGATAAGCTAATATATATGTTATTTTCCATTTTAATGAACCTTTTGGTAATTTCATATAAGCTCAATTTTTGGCTTTTCGGGGGCATATTTTTCAGGATTTTTTAATACCTCCTTGATATTTTCAGGATTTAAATTTGTTAGTCTATATCTATTTATAAATCCTGCTACGGGTTTATCACATAATCCTATGCATTCAATTTCTTCCCAAGAAAATAATCCATCAGGTGTAATTTCATTCTCATCAACATTAAGCTCATTTTTTAAAGTTTTTACCACCTCATAAGCTCCACTTAGCATACAAGAGATATTTGTGCATATGTGAATGTGATATTTTCCAACTGGTTTTGTATGAAAGAAATGATAAAATGTAGCAACTTGTAAAAGTTTTTCTTTGGTTATATTTAATTGAGATGATAAAACTTCTAAGGCTTCATCTGATAAATAACCATATATTTCTTGTGCTCTCCAAAGAGCAGGAATAATTATAGATTCTCCCTTATTATAGATTTTTCTAAGTTCTTCTAATTCACTTATAAGCTTTTCTTTTTCCATAGTTTGAAAATTTTAAGGTTAATTCAATCTATAGTTAAAACCTTTGAAACTATAACCCCCAGTAACCTACTTAATTCTATCTCAAAATCCCTATCTACGTCACCTTTGCCACTTATAGCGTGTGCTACCTCATGCAATAGTGTACTGGCGTAATCTTCAATGCTTCTTAATGCACTGCGTTTAATGATAATTCTACCAGTTTCAGGTTCCCACAATCCTTCTGCTTCGACAAATGAAGTTAGCTCTTTTCTCATGGTCTCAGATATTACTATTTCCTTAACCTCTTTTGGTTTTCCTCCGACTAGATTAAGAATTTCGTCTGTTTTGCCAAATATCTTTTTTTCCAATGGAGTCAAATCTTTGGGATCCACAAATTTAAATTCGAAACTCGTACTATATTCTTTGTAAAATTGATTTAGATCACGAATAGGATTTCCTGCGATATCTACCTGACCATGAATCCTCTCTTTCAAGTTCCTAGGAATTGGAATTATCTCGTAGCCACCTCTTCTTGCTTCATCAACCATCATAGAATGCAACTCGATTTCATCAGGAGTTAAGAAAACTACGCGACCGCTTGTGTTCAGTATCTTTACTGCTCGCTCTTGAACATCCATCCAATTTAACTCGTCATGCATTTTTCCAGTCTTATAATTTTTCAGGTCCTTCACAAGCTGTTTTGCAACTTTTTCGCTTTTACATGAAAGAAGAATTGATTTTACCCTTTCTGAATAGGCACTACGCCCAACATTGCTTCTTTCCCTATTAAGAGCTTTGCGTATAGCACTATTAAGGGAAGTTATATTATAGCTAAAAAGGAAATTTTCTTCTTCTGCTACTTTTAAACCATTTATATATATTCTACTAATAGAATCTTTCTTAGCTAACACATCCCCATACTTCGTCTTTTCAATTACTACTTCACCAGAAAACCTAAGAAAGAATTTTTTTGCTTTTGATATATCTTCATCACTTACTCCTTCTAAAATAAATTCTGTACCGATAAAGTTTGGGTCTGACGGGGGCGATATATAGGCGTGAAGTGTAACTATGTCTTCAAATTCATGTTTTTCTGATTTTCCAAGAGTAATATCACCATACTTTGATTTTATATAAACACGAACACCATTTCTATCAAATGTTGCTAAAGCATCTTTGAGTCCTATCCCAAATTTTCCTATAACGTTAGGATTTCTTAGTTTTTCATC
>JAWCDI010000017.1:0-10868 GCA_044343505.1 Candidatus Aenigmatarchaeota archaeon
TGCCAAAAGATTTTTCTATTCAACACAAATCGAAAAGTGGAGAAATGGTTGTGATAAAAAATGGTGAACTCATATCTGGTGTAATAGATAAAGCTGCCCTGGGAGAAGAAGATGGGAAGATAATAGACAAAATGGAAAAAGAGTATGGAAGTGAGTTTGTAAGTGATTTCATATCAAAAATGATAAGACTTTCACTCGAATACATAACAAGATACGGTTTTTCTGTAAGTATTTCCGAGCTGGACATACCAGAAAAAGCTGAAAAAGAAATAACAGAATGCCTTGAAAACGTGAAAAAAGATGTGAATAAAATGATAGAAGAATTTGAAAGAGGAGAATTGAAGGTGTTGCTCGGTAGAACCCCAAAAGAAAGTTTAGAAACTTTGATAAAGAGGAGGTTGAATAAAACATTGAATGAAGTTGAAGAAATTTTAGTGAAATATGTCAAGGATACTTCTATACTCGTTATGGCTAAGAGTGGAGCTAGAGGTAGTTTGGTAAATTTTGTTCAAACAGCAGCATTAATAGGACAAGAAACTATAATGGGTGAGAGGATGGAAAGAGGTTATTTCGAAAGAGTATTCCCACATTTCAAAAGAGGAGACATGAGCTTACAAGCAAGGGGATTTGTGGATAGAGGTTTCAAAAAAGGTTTGACGCCTTTCCAATTTTTCTTCGATGCGATGAATAGTAGAGAATCCTTGATGGATAAATCACTTAAAACTAGACATTCTGGTTACATGGAAAGAAGACTTGTTGGTGCTCTTCAAGACTTGAAAGTTGAGTATGATGGAACTGTTAGAGATAGTTCAAATAGGATAATTCAATTCCTTCCTGGAGAAGATGGTCTCGACCCATCAAAAGTACAAAGGGGTGGAATGGATGTCAGAAAAATTGCAGAACTCTTATGAAATAGAATTACCTAAGGTGTTAATAGAGGAAGTTGAAAAAGTAGCTAAAGAAATGAAGCTGAACGAAGAGAAGAAAAAACTTCTCTTGGAGAAAGTTAAAGAAAATTATCTTAAATGTATGTACGAACCTGGAGAAGCTATTGGAATCATCACCGCTCAGAGTATATCTGAACCCGCAACTCAAATGACGATGCGTACTTATCATTTCGCAGCTTCTGCTGGAATAAAAGTAACTTACGGTTTACCGAGACTTATAGAGATTTTCGATGCGAAAAAAGAGATAGAAACACCCACTATGGAAATATACTTGAAAAAAGAATTCAACAACAGGGAAAAAGCGAGAGAGATCGCTGAGAACATAATAGAGAAGAAAATATCCAACGTAGCTAAAAAGATATCTATAGACTTAAGCGAAGGCTCAATCGAGATAGAGCCAGAAGATCTGAGGAAAATGGGAAAGATAGCTAAGGTTATAAAGGATAATTTGAAAGATGTTAAAATCAGGGAGAAAACGAGGAGCATTGTAGTTACACCAAAAGAAGAAGCTGATGTAAAAACACTCCAAGCTTTGAGAGAAAAAATAATGAATTTACACTTCGAAGGAATAAAGGGAATTAAAAACGCTATCGTGAGAAGAGAAGAAGATAATTGGATAATAAACACTTTAGGTTCAAACCTTGAAGAAATCTTCAAGTTAGAAGAAATTGATGAAACTAGAACTACTTCCAACGATATCTACGAGACTTTTAAAGTGTTAGGGATAGAAGCTGCTAGAAATGTTATCATAAGGGAGGCTGTAAAAACTTTGAACGAACAAGGTTTAGATGTTGATATAAGACACATACTCCTAGTTGGAGATATTATGACTTGTAGTGGTAGGATTCAATCTATCGGAAGATATGGAATAGCCGGTTCACAAACATCTATCCTAGCCAGAGCTGCGTTTGAAGAAACAGTTAAACATCTGGTAAGAGCTTCGATAAGGAATGAAACGGACGAATTTAAAGGAATTTTTGAGAATGTGATGATAGGTCAAGTTATACCAGCTGGCACAGGAATGCTTGAGCTTCTAGCTGTTTTCGAGAAGGAGGAAAAGAAATGAATTTGGAAGAAGAAATACTCGATGCCACTAAAAAAGGTAACATAATACTTGGGTATAAAGAGAGTAGAAAATACATAAAAGTTAACAAAGCAAAGCTCGTTGTTTTGGCCAACAATGCTCCTGAAAAGATAAGAAAGGAAATTGAACATAATGCAAGCATTGCTGGAATAAAAGTTGAGATTTTCGATAAAGGTAGCAAAGATTTGGGAATACTTTGTGGTAAACCTTATCCAGTAAGTGTGCTAGTGATCAAATGGTAATTAAATTTGACACCGAAAGCATAAGGCTTATGACGATTTTTGAGAATTTGACAGGAGTACAAGTTAGGGATTGTTTAGTTGAAGAAGATACGGTATATTTTCTAGTGGATGAAGAAAAAATCGGCATGGCCATAGGCAAAAATGGTAGTGTTGTTAAAAATGTGGAAGCGGCTATTAACAAAACTATAAAACTTTTCGGTTTTTCTGACGATTTGACAAAATTTATCAAAAATCTCATACCGAAAGCTATTAACATAAAGATCATGAATAGCGAAGACGGGAAGAAGGTAGAAGTGGTGGTTGAAAAAAGTGAGAAGCCTTTGGTCATAGGAAGAGAAGGAAAAAATTTAAAAATAATCAAAGAATTACTCAAGAGAAATTATGATGTTAGTGAATTGGTGGTAAGGTGAAAAAATGCCAGGAGAATTTTCAGCTAGAAAGCTTAGAAGAGTGAGGAAGAAGTTCAAATGGAAAGATATACGCTACAAAAGAAGGGTTTTACAATTATGGAAAAAAGATCCGCTTGAAGGTGCTCCTCAAGCTAGAGGTATAGTTATAGAGAAAAGAGGTGTGGAACAAAGAAAACCTTGTTCTGGCCTAATAAAAGCTGTGAGAGTTCAACTCTTGAAAAATAACGTTCAAGTAACTGCACACGTACCTGGTGAAGGTGCTATTGATATAATAAATGAACATGATGAAGTTTTGATAGAAAGTATAGGAGGGGCTCAAGGCGGTCCTAAAGGAAGCATGTGGGGTATAAAGTATAAGGTGGTTGCAGTCAATGGTGTTGCTTTGAGTGAAATTTTATCTGGGAAAAAGCAAAAGCCAACAAGGTGATTAGATGGTTGAGATAAAGTTGTTTGGTAAGTGGAGTTTTGAAGGTGTGGAAGTAAAAGATCCGGGACTAAAGAGATACGTAAACTTACAGCCCGTAGTAGTACCAAAAACTGATGGAAGATATGCCAAACAACAATTTCACAAAAGCAAGATGAACATAGTTGAGAGATTCGTCAACAAACTCAGAGTACCTGGACACAGAGGAAAAAAGCATGTATTAACTTCTGATAGGAATGTTGATAAAACACTAACTCATTACAAAATAGTTGAAGAAGTTTTTGAGAAAATAGAGAAAATTACTGGAAAAAACCCAATAGCTGTTTTAGTTGGAGCTATAGAAAACGCTGCGTGGAGAGAAGAAATAACAGCTTACCAATTGGGTGGTATAATTGTCAGAAGAGCTGTAGTTACAAGCCCCCAGAGAAGGGTTGATGTTGCGTTGAGGAATATAGTACAGGCAGCTTATAGAAAAAGTTTTGGTAAAAAAGTTTCAACAGTTGATGCTTTGGTTGAAGAAATAATCGGTGCTTACAATAACGATCCAAGTAAATCAGAAGCTATAAGGGAGAGGGAAAGGGTTGAAAGGGAAGCCGAAGGTGCGAGGTAAGAGTATTGGTAGTTTTTTAGTATTGATTTGAAGTTTATATCTATGGTTATGAATTGCTCTTGTAACTTCACTAGCATCAAGATTACGGATAAACTCACTAGGTATTTATTTATTTCTATGAGAAAAAACTTTAAAAGAATTGGCTTCTAAAGGATAATTTATTGGTGATATTTTGGCAAAAAAAGAAATGATCGAAAGGATTAAAGAAGTTATGAAAGATCCTGTTAGGATAAGAAACGTTGCCACGAGTAGCCATGTTCATCATGGAAAAACAACCCTAACTGACAACTTGATGGCTGGTGCAGGAATGTTAGCGGAAGAGATGGCGGGAAAAGTTATGTATACTTGGTTTGACGAGCAAGAAAGGAGAAGACAATTGACGATTTATGGAGCAAACGTTTCCATGGTCCATGAATATGAAGGTAAAGATTATCTCATAAATTTAGTAGATACACCTGGTCACGTAGACTTTGGTGGTGATGTAACTAGGGCTATGAGGGCTGTTGATGGTACTATAGTCTTAGTCGATGCTGTTGAAGGTATAATGCCGCAAACCGAGACAGTTTTTAGACAAGCACTTAGAGAATACGTTAAACCTGTTTTATTTATAAATAAAACTGATAGGTTGATAAAAGAATTGAAACTTTCGCCACAAGAAATGCAAAAGAGGTTTGAAGAGGTTATAAGAGATGTTAATATATTAATTCAAAAATATGCTCCTCCTGAATTCAAGGATAAATGGTTGGTAAATGTTTCAAACGGTAGTGTGGCTTTTGGATCTGCTTACAAAAGATGGGCAATTTCTATACCGTTCATGCAAAAAACTGGAACTACTTTTAAGGACATAATCGAATTAACACTTGCTGGAAAAGAGGAAGAACTTGCCAAGAAAGCTCCTTTACATCAAGTTGTGCTTGATATGATAATAAAACATTTACCAAATCCTCTTGAAGCGCAAAAATACAGGATATTGAAAATTTGGAAAGGAGACTTGAATTCAGAAATAGGAAAGCAAATGCTAGCTTGTGACTCAAACGGTAAGCTCGCTGCTATAGTGACAAAAGTTGTTCCCGATCCTCATGTTGGTTTTGTCGCAACGCTTAGAATTTTTTCTGGAAAAGTTTTTAAGGGAAAGGATGTTTACCTTGTAGGACAACATAAACAAGAAAAGATACAACAAGTAGCGGTGTATAAAGGAATATTGAGAATTCCTGTTGAAGAAGTTACAGCTGGCAACATAGCAGCAGTTGTTGGTATTCCTGACGCATTCACAGGAGAAACAGTTTGTGAACCAGATTCAATCATCGAACCTTTTGAAGAAATAAAACATCTTTTCGAGCCAGTGGTAACTAAAGCGATAGAACCGAAAAATCCGATGGATTTGCCAAAACTAGTCGAAGCTCTTAAGAGGATAGGTAGGGAAGATGCTGTATTGCAAGTTAAGATAAATCAAGAGACTGGAGAATACCTTGTTTCTGGATTAGGCGAACTCCATTTAGAAGCTAAAGTGGAAAATAAACTGAAAGAAATTGGAATTGATGTTGAGATGAGTAAACCGATAGTTGTTTATAGAGAAACTATTTTCGGTAAATCTCCAGAAATAGAAGGTAAATCCCCAAATAAACATAACAGATTTTATATAGTTGTAGAACCGCTTGAAGATGGTGTTTATAAAGCGATGTTAGAAGGTGATATTCCTGGTGAAATTGAATTCAAAGGTAAACACACAGAAATTTTCAGAAAAATTTCACAGAATGGCATGGATTATGATGAAGCAAAAAATATAATACTAATTCATAACAAGAATGTTTTGATAGATTTAACGAAAGGAATTCAGTTTTTAAACGAAGTGATAGAAATGGTTAAAGAAGCTTTTAGAGATGTTATGGATGAAGGACCTTTAGCTAGAGAACCTTGTACTAAAGTTAAAGTTAAGCTTGTGGATGCAGAACTTCATGAAGATCCTGTTCATAGAGGACCTGGTCAAATAATACCAGCAGTTAGATACGCTATAAGAGAAGGAATGCTAAAAGCAGACCCAACCCTACTTGAACCAAAACAAATCATAAGGATAGATGTACCCTCAGAGCTTTTAGGTGAAGTTATAAGAGAAGTGGAAAATAGAAGGGGGCAAATACTTGATATGAAAGAAGAAAGAGGAGCTAGTATAGTTATCGCCAAGATGCCTGTGAGCGATATGTTTGGTTTTGATTCTAGTTTAAAATCTGCAACTTCGGGTAGAGGATTTTACAGTTTAATAGAAACAGTTTTCGAAAAACTCCCATCAGAGCTAAGAGAAGATGTGATAATAAGTATAAGGAAGAGAAAAGGTTTACCAGAAGAAATGCCAAAACCTGAAACGTAAACATATTTAAATATTCGTGCTAAATAAGATTAGAAGGAGAAAATGCCTGCAAAACCAAACATTAACTTGATGACAGCAGGACACGTAGATTCTGGAAAATCTACACTCATAGGTAGATTGTTATACGATAGCGGTGCCATAAGAGAAGAAGAAATGAGGAAGTTGAGAGAACTAGCAGTTGAGCTTAAAAGAGAAACTTTCGAGTTTGCTTTTATAATGGATACTGTAAAAGAGGAAAGAGCAAGGGGTTTGACGATAGATATAATGCATAGACCTTTTGAAACTGAAAAATGGTTCTTCACGATAATAGATTGTCCTGGTCATAGAGATTTCGTTAAGAACATGATAACTGGAGCAAGTCAAGCTGATGCAGCACTCTTTGTTATTTCAGCAAAAACCGGTGAAGGTATACAAGAACAAACCAAAGAACATGCCTGGTTGTTAAGAGTCCTTGGAATAAACCAGATAATAGTTGTTATAAATAAGATGGATACCGTTAATTACGATGAAAAAAGATTTGAGCAAGTTAAACAAGAAGCCATGGAACTTTTAAGAAAAATTGGTTATAAAGTTGAAGATATACCATTCGTTCCCGTATCAGCTTATTACGGTGATAATGTAGTTAAGAAATCTGATAAAATGCCTTGGTACAAAGGTGGTACTTTAGTTGAAACTTTAGATGCTGTGATAAAAGAACCTGAAAAACCTATAGATAAGCCGCTAAGAATACCAATCCAGGACGTTTACAGCATAACTGGTGTTGGTACAGTACCTGTTGGAAGGGTTGAAACCGGTATTCTGAGAGTTAATGATACTTTAGTGTTTGAACCGGCAGGTGTGAAAGGTGAGGTGAAATCAATAGAAATGTTCCATAAACAAATCCCAGAAGCGAAACCGGGAGATAACATAGGTTTCAACGTCCGTGGTGTATCCAAAGAGCAGATTAAGAGAGGAGATGTTGCCGGACATCCTAACAATCCTCCGACAGTGGCTAAAGAGTTTACAGCACAGATAATAGTTTTGAACCACCCGAGTGTTATCACCGCTGGCTACACACCAGTTTTTCATTGCCACACGGCTAGCGTAGCATGTAGAATAGAAGAGATAATATCTAAAATTGATCCGAGAACAGGAGCAGTTATTCAAGAACACCCAGATTTCATAAAAACTGGTGATGCGGCTAAAATTAGAGTTGTACCTACAAGACCTATGGTAATAGAAAAACAGTCAGATTTTCCTGAATTGGCAAGGTTTGCTATAAGAGATATGGGTATGACTGTGGCTGCAGGAATTTGCTTGGATGTAGTTAAAGCCAAGTAGTTATTTAGTACTCTTTCCACTCTTTTTTATTAATTGCACTTGGTTCTATTTTTAACTAAAGATGTCAAAAAAATCATTTCTAAATATTAAAAACAATATAATTCTCCAAAAAATCTTCCTGGATTCTTGGATTAAAAAATATTAAATAGTGTGTGTGACTTTAATTTTTTAAGTTAAAACCAAAAAGAATTTAAACTAAGCAGATTAAAGAAAGTTAAAGTGATACCATGCAACTCGCAAGGATAAAGCTTTCAGGAAAAGATCCAAAAGAATTGGATAGTATTTGTTCTGAGATAAAAGATATTGCAAAAAAGTTTGGTGTTTTGACTAGAGGTCCGATCCCACTTCCAACAAAAGTTATGAGGGTTGTTACTCTAAAAACTCCTTGTGGTGATGGGTGTGGACATGGTAATGCTACTTATGATAAGTGGGAACTTAGAATCCACAAACGTGTTATAGATGTTCAAGCAGATGAAAGAGCGTTGAGACAAATAATGAGGATAAACATTCCTAGAGATGTTTACATTGAGATAAAACTACAAGATTAAATTTTTAAGATTCGCTCGATAGGAGAATTAAATGAAAATATTACCGATAGCGTTTGATAGTCTAGGTACAAGATCGATGGCTTGTTTTGTCGAGAGTGAAGGAATTAAAGTAATGATAGACCCGGGAGCAGCTTTAGCGCCTTCGAGATATGGTTTAAAACCACATTCGATAGAGTTGAATAAATTAGAAAAAGATTGGAGTAATATAGTTGATTTCTCTCTCAAATCTGAAGTAATAATAATAACACATTACCATTACGATCATCATAATCCGTGGAGAAATTTAGAAATTTATAAAAATAAAATTCTGTTGGTTAAGAATCCTGTTGAGAATATTAACTTCAGTCAAAAGCAGAGGGCCTCCTTCTTCTTGAAAAAAATTGAAAATTTTCCAAAATTACTCGAATATTGTGACGGAAAAAATTTTGAATTTGGTAATACTAAAATAAAGTTTTCTGAACCAGTTTTTCATGGTACAAATCAAAAGTTGGGTTGGGTTGTTGAAGTTTTAATAGAAGATTCCACAGGAAAGTTTATTTACACGAGTGATGTTGAAGGTATTGTAGTTAAAGATCAACTGGATTTCATATTAAAAAATAAACCAGACTTCTTGATTTTAGATGGTCCTATGACTTACATGCTGGGGTATGGATACAGTGAAGAAAATTTGAGAGATTCTATAGAGAACATAATAAAAGTTATGGAAAAAACAGAGGTTAAAACTATAATAATAGACCATCACTTGATGAGGGATTTAAAATATAGAGAAAAAATATATTCATTGTTGAAATTTGGGGAAGAGAAAAAAATAAAAATAATTTCTGCCGCAGAATTTTTGAATAAACCGATAGAAATGTTGGAGGCAAGAAGAAAAGAGTTGTACGAAAAATATCATAACTTTGAGCTAAGGAATAATGTAAAAATATGTGAGTTTAATGAAGATTGAAGAATTGTTGGAAATTTATGAAGAAAGAAAGGATGAAATAAAAGAAAGGATTTTAGAGTTTAAAGGGATGATGAAAAAAAGTGAAAAAAGAATTTTTGCTGAGCTGGCCTTTTGTATTTGTACACCTCAAACGAAAGCGATTGATGCTTGGAATGCCGTGAATGAACTTGTGAAAAATGGTTTATTATACAATGGAAATTCGAGAAAAATATCCAGCTTCTTGAGAAAAGTTAGATTTGGGAAGAAAAAAGCTGAATACATCGTTTACGCCAGAAATACATTCACAAAAAATGGGAAAATTCGCATTAAGAAGATTATTTCCTCTTTCAAAAATCCAAAAGAATTAAGAGAGTGGCTCGTTGAAAATGTATTGGGGATTGGGATGAAAGAAGCTAGCCACTTCATAAGGAACCTAGGACTTAGTGAAAATCAAATTGCAATTCTTGATGTCCATATCTTGAAAAATCTTCAAGAACTGAAAATTGTACGAGAATTTAAGCCTTTAAGCAAAAGGAAGTATGTTGAAATCGAGAATAAAATGAAGGGATTTTCTGAAAAAATTGGTATACCATTAGATGAACTTGATTTACTACTTTGGTCAAAAGAAACTGGTTTTGTTTTCCGTTGATTTTTAAGAAATTTTTATTCAGCGAAGAAATAAAGTTATATTGGTGAAACAATTGAAAGAAAAATTGCTCGTTTTTGATGCTGATTACATTCTTATGGAAGAGAAGCCTGTAATCAGACTTTTTTGCAAGAATTCAGAAGGTAAAACTTTTCTCTTGTTGGATAAAAATTTTTTACCTTATTTTTACGCACTTCCCAAAGAAGGAAAGATAGAAGAGATTAAAAAAAAGGTTGAGAATTTAGATTTGAAGAGTTTGAAATTAGGTTATTTAAAAACAGAAGTTGTTGAAAAATTTTTAGAAGGAAGGAATGTTGAAGTTTTAAAAATCATAATCGATAATCCAAGAAGGTTACCTGAAGTTAGAAAAGAAATAAAAGAGTGGGAATGTGTAGAAGAAACTTATGAATATGATATAGTTTTCTACAAGCGTTACTTAATAGATAAACAAATTGAACCGATGGGATGGGTAGAGGTTGAAGGAGAGAGATTGGAAAATAAATGGGAATATCAGGTTGATGTTATAATTGACATCACTTCGATAAAACCTATTGAAGAAGATAGAAAAGTTAATTTCAAGGTAGTTGCTTTCGATACAGAATTCGTCGAAGAAAACGGGGAATCAAAGCTGATAATGTTGAGTTTAGTTTCAAGTGATGGTGTTAAAAAAGTTATAACTTCTAGGTCGTGGAAAAATCAACCTGATTATGTTGAATCTGTCAAAAATGAGAAAGAGATAATAGAGAAATTTTTAGAATTTGTTAAAAAGATTGATCCGGATTTCTTATGTAGCTATAATGGTGATAATTTTGACTTTCCAAACTTGAAAGAAAGGAGTGAAAAGTTGAAAGTCGGTTTAAAACTCGGAAGAGATAATTCTCCTTTACAAATAGTGAGAAGGGGAAGGATAAGTTCAGTTAAAATAAAGGGAAGGATACATATCGATCTTTTCGATTTCGTCGATCACGTCCTTTCCCCTACTCTCAAGAGTGAAATATTAACTTTACATGAAGTGGCTAAAGAGCTCCTTGGAATTGGAAAAAAAGACATGAAATACAAAGACATCCTCGAGATATGGAAGGGGGAAGAAGAAATGGAAAAATTAACGGAATATAGCCTTCACGATTCCATATTAACTTTTAAATTATCTGAACTCCTCTTGCCACAAATTTTTGCGATAAGTAAGTTAACTGGCCTTTTGCCTTTCGACGCATGTAGGAATACTTATTCTCAATTAGTAGAAGCTTTTTTCATGAAAAAAGCTTTTACAGACAATTTAATAATACCAAATAGACCGAAAGCAGAAGAGATAGAAAAAAGGAGGATGGTGCCGGCTTATAAAGGAGC
>JAWCDI010000167.1:0-3027 GCA_044343505.1 Candidatus Aenigmatarchaeota archaeon
AGTGTAATCTATCTCAAGTTCAGCAGCTTTCTGCATCGATTCCTTTAATTGCTTAATAGATTCTTCTCTTATTCTCGGATTCGGAGAAAAAGGGTTTATGGAGAGAAATGGAAGATGAGCTCCCTTAGTCTTAAAATTTTCTAAAAAACCTCTTAGTTCACTGTTTTTAGCTTCCCAATACCATAAAGATGGTCTTTCTGAGCTTTTTTCAAATAATATCTCTACAGCATTTAAATTAAGCTTTTTTGAAATTTTAAGATAAAAATCCATTGCCTCAAAAAGCGTTAATCCTTTAAAACTGCTCAAAGAAGTTCCCAAGATCATTCTATTAGCCCCCTATAAACTTCTTCATACTTCTCAGCAATCTTATCCCATGAATAGTCTTTAACTTTCTCTTTTGCATTTCTTCCCATTCTCTTTCTCTCATCTTCGTTTTCAAGTAAATAAATTATCGCTTTCGCAAGGCTTTCCGCATCACCCCTTTTAGTGAAAATGCCATTATAATTATCCTCTATTATACATTTAAATGTATTTAAATTACTTGTAACAATCGGAAGACCATGAGCTGAAGCTTCTAAAAGAACAAGTGGAAAAACTTCAAAAGTCTCTATTGATGGCAAAACAAAGATATCTGAAGCTTTATAATAAAGATTTTTCTGCTCTTCTTTAATATATCCTGTAAATTTTACATATTCTTGAATCCCAAGACTTTTTGCCAAAATCTCATATCTATGTATGTCTCCACCTCCAACAAAGATAAAGAGAACGTTTTTATTTTGTTTTACAATCTCTGGTATGGCTTTTAATAAAACGTGAGGTCCTTTCAAAGGATAAATTCCACCAACAAACAAAACAATATTCTTTGATTCGTCTATGCCCAGAATTTTTTTGCATTCATTCTTAGAATATGGAATGTTAAATTCTTGGAGCTCAATTCCATTCGGTATTTCAACCAATCTCTCAGCGTAATCCATGAGAAACTTGGATTCTTGAACGTAATGGATAGAAGGTGTTACAATTATAGAAGCCTCTGACAATAACTTTTTAACTATAAACTTGTTTGATAGATAAACTCCCATTCTTCGCACAATATTTCCATAATTTGATATCCAGTCCCCATGCCAAGTCACAACCAAAGGTTTTCTTTTTTTAATCGCATATCTCAATCCAGCAATAACAGAAATTGGCGTATCATTGTGAACATGTATAATGTCCAAGGAATAATTCAGGGGATCAAAAAGCAATTTGTAAGAAAAATTCATAACACCAATTTTAAAGAGCGAATCATAAAAGTGAATTGATAAATTATGCTCTTTTTCTACAAAACATCTCTTAGAAGGAACAAAAACATGAACAATATGACCTTTTTTAGAGAGATACTTACATAGAAAATAAGCTGCTCTTCCAGCGCCATAAACCTCTTCACCTTGACTTGGGAACATTGAAACAAATTGACCAATATGCATTTTAATCCCTTTTCAAAGAATCAAAATCTTGCAACACTTTCATAAACTTTAATGTATTTCTCAGCAATCTTTTTCCAATCAAATTCCTCAGCAAGTTTTCTGCTGTTTCTTCCCATTCTAAGCCTTTCCTCTTCATTCTCAACCAAATATTTTATTTTTTCTGCTAATTCCTTCTCATTTCCGGGCTCAACTAAGAATCCATTCCATCCATCCTTTATCTGCATTGGTATTCCGCCAACGTTTGAGCCTACTAATGGCTTTCCAAACGCAAGAGCTTCTTTCAAAGCTATTGGGTCCCCCTCTTCGAAAGATGGAAGAACAAAGACATCGCATGCTGAATACAGAGCCTTTAGATCTTCGTAAGGAACAAAGCCTGTAAATTTTGCATTAACCCCCTTCTTCTTTGCATAATCCATTACCTTTTCTGCATACTCTTTGTCAATATTTAAGTTTCCAACGATCAGAAAGAGAACGTTTTTATCTTCCAAAATCTCCCCAGCTTTAATTAGAAATTCTACGCCCTTTCTAGGCGTTACAGTTCCGGCGAACATCACCACTACCCCTTCAAGCCCATACTTTATTTTAACCCTTTCAATTTCTGCTTTAGGTATGCTAAACTCTTCAACGTTCACACCATTAGGAATAACTTCGAGCTTTTCAGCAGGGACCCCTTTCGCGATAAGCTTCATCTTTAAAGGCTCATTTAAAACAACTGTCTTTGCAACCCTCTTCATTAAATATAAATCTGGAGAAAAAAGCCTTAAAGCTAATGGAGATGAAAAATCTAATGCAAATCTTTTTCTCTCCTCGCCAATATGGGCCGTATATATCATTTTTTTCCGAAGTTCTCTTTTCAAATTTATGATCACATTTGCGGAAAAAGGCAAATGGACATGAATAACGTCGTATTCATCCAATTTGTATCTAATAGCTTTAAATGCAAAGAAGAATCTGTCCAATAATAAACGCAACGCGCCTACAGGTTTTTTAATTTGTTCAGCCACTATTTCCTTATTTGATATATTTGAGCAAATATTCAAATCAAATCTTAGAAATCTCACAGAGTCTTCATTTTTCTCTGCGTAATTCGTTCCTTGCCATCTTCTTTCTAAAATCGTAACATCGTGACCCAATTTTGCAGTATATTTAGATAGCGAATATACAACTGAAGGAACTGATCCCTCCCCTGGAAAAACTCTCTCATGTCCATCGTAAATATGGATAATTTTAAGCCTCTTCATAATAGCACTCTACCAAATCGACTATATAATTCCAATCATACTTCTTAGCTGTTTCGATACACTTTTCCGAATTTCGAAAGTCAAATGCTTTAATTATTTTCTCTGCAACGTCTTCCGCTGAAAGTTCACAAATAAAGCCGTTTTCACCGTTCCTTATAAGTTCGCAAGCTGCATTCATTTTATGGTTTAATGTAACAACAGGTAAACCGCAGGCATTCGCTTCTAAAGCGGATATTCCAAAACCCTCTCTTGCTGAAGGCAAAACGAAAACTTTAGACGATTTGAAATATGCAATTACATTGTCATATTCTTCCAAGAAG
>JAWCDI010000168.1:0-3011 GCA_044343505.1 Candidatus Aenigmatarchaeota archaeon
GCCACTTTCCTCTTCTTGTAAAATTCCATATAATCTCGCCCTCTATGTTGCAAGTGAAGAGATTAGATTAGAGAGGGAACCATACTTCATAACCCCTGAGATAGAAACGAAATCCCTCCTATTACTATTGGACGTCTTCGACACAATGTATTACCACTCCGACCCTGATTTGCGACACTATCTCGAGCGTTTTGAGTATAAAGAGATGTACAAGAAGTACATCATAGAGAGTACTGATGTTTTGTATCGCGAAGGTGTAATAACGCCTAACGCTGCATACCACCGCGTTATAAAACTTTTCCAGTAGTTTCGTAGTTTCAGGTAGGAGGGGGGGGTGAAGCCCCCCCTTTTTCTCTTGTGCATTCACATACAATATGTTATCCACATATTGTATGTGAATGTTGTATGTGGATGTTGTATGTGGATACAGTGGATACAAAAGCAAAAAAGGAGGTAAGTATGGATAGGAATAGGAATAGGAGAAGATTAGAGGAGCGCGTAAAGATAAGATTCGTAGAGAGTTTGCTAGATCGTGGAATACTGCACTGTGATTTTACGATCTCTCTCTTCGAGGAGGAAGAGGGGTACATACGCGGAACCTGTTTGGTAGATGCCTCTCCTCTTGCGAAAGAAGAACTAGTTGAATATCGTGGGAAGAAGGTATATCCAGAGGAGCTATACCTAGAATTCAGCATTTCAAACAGAAGAATTCTCCTGAAAGAAGCGTTCCTGACCACAGAAAAAGAAATTGAATGGCAAAGAAAAATTCTTGAACTCATACCAGAATACTTTATGGTACCCAGGTGTGTCGCCTGGCGAATAAGACCATTCTATGACGGATCAGAGCTGAAGCTAGAATTCCCAAATCCATATCTAATCGCAAAAATCGACGACTTACTCGTTTCATTTTCATCATCTCACGAAGCAGCCCACGACAAATTCCTACGATTCATCGAGGAGACATTCCCAACTATCGCGGATCCGCACATAACCCTCTGGTCTCCCGAAAGGATCGAGATCCTGGGAAATCTAAGAGCATACCTACTCAAAGAATGGACAAAAAGCTATTTTGTGCAGATTAAGCTTTCCTTCACGATAGAAAACGATAACCTCATACCGGAGAGTATGGAACTGGTTGGAGTAGAAGACGAAGATCGGAAATCAAAGTCGTGGCTATGGTGGTTGGCCACCGATGATACGCCCTTAGTATATTTCCTATCGGAAGAGAACGAAACTTTCACGAAAAAGACATTCCAAAAAGCCAGGCTCACCAGACTCAGCGATATTATGAGTGGATTAAGAACGAAAACAAAAAAGGAGGTGAAGCATGAATGAGGCGAATTTGAAAATGTGGCCTTTTGAGGTGGAAGGCGAGAGCTACGCTCTCGCATTAATTACATACCAAGACATAGAGATACCCTTGCTCGTTCGGTTCCACTCCTCACACATCGCAAGAATATATCTATCACGAAAGTCCATCTCGCAACTCAAAGACGTAGGAATGATACGACCGGATCTGTTCCTCTTGGATCTCGTATTCTATCACCTCAATCTCGATAAATCAGACCCTAGGTGGCAATGGGATTGGGAGTCCATGACTATTTCATGGAACGTAGATGCAATTTGCACAAAACTGGACTTGTAAAGAAAGGAGGTGCATTATGAAGATAAACTACACAGAATTTGCTGAATATATCGAGCAGAGGTTTTTAACGCTTAGAGACATTAAGATCATCGGTGAGGAGGAAGATCTCGAAAAAGTAAAGATTAGAATTTCCGCCACTATCTACGATACTAACGTCCCCGTTCTACTAGAATTCGTCATCATGCACAAAACACTCATCCTCGAAAGCGTCGAGGTTTTAGATCCCAATCTTCCACCTGCTGACAAAAGAGCAGCACTTAAAACGGCATTATACACAATCCCCCCATTTGTACGTCTCCGCCTAGTTGGGGACAACAAAATTTTTCTCTTAGATCGCTATCCTATCAATTCGATAATTGACAAAGTTTAGAAAACAAAAGGAGGTGATATATGGCAAAGGATTGGAAAAAGGATTGGAAAAAGGTTGGCAATATAGCGGATGAGTTTCTCAAAGATGAGAAACTCAAAGAGAAGCAGACCGCAAACGAGAGGAAGAGTAAAACCGCAAATATCTTCCCAAGAGACATAGGCCACAAAACACCCAACGAGTTCCTCATATATGTCATCAAGAAAGCTAAAAGCCAATTCCACGAGAAGAACTTCTATGGAATATGCCTCACCGGAAACTGCAAAGGCCAAACGATGTTTTTCATCAATTTCAACTTCGAGCCAAACAATTTTTACCACATTAAGAAAGAAGATAACAACACGATAAAAATAACAAAAATCACAAACGAGGAAAGACTGGAAAAGCTAATGAAACTCGCCTCGCAGTTCATCAAAATACAGACTGAACCGAGAATCGAATACACCACGGACACAGACGAGGATATGCCGTTTTAACGCGTTCGAGGTTTATTGGGGAGGAGAATTATCTCCTCCCCACTTTCAATGGAGGTAAGAGTATGAGATTGCTACAAGATTTCGTATCATCGTTGTACTTTTCCAAATTGAGAGTATCATCATTTATAATAGCACCCCCATCAACAGGCAAGAGCTTCACGCTAAGGAGCATCTTACAGGGAGCGAAAGGCGTAGAATTTGTCACAAAGATAACAGAGGCAGGCTTGCGAAATCTACTTGAAACTAAGAGTTATATACATACAATCGTCTTTTCCGATGCGACGAACTCCTTCTCGCAAAGAAGAGAGTATTCTGTATGGAATGCAATGCTCGAAGCCACGGAAGAAGGAGTATCAACAATATGGCTTGGAAATGAAGACTTCCAAATACACCGGCGTGTTTCATTCTTCATCGCTATGACTGGCGATGATTTTGTCAATTTCTGCAAGAAAATTGACAAATATATCAATGTTGATGCTCTACTCTCACGATTCCTGATTTTCAGATACACGGTGTCGCAAAA
>JAWCDI010000169.1:0-3009 GCA_044343505.1 Candidatus Aenigmatarchaeota archaeon
ACAAACGATCATCCTACTTCAATATCTCTAAGCAAAGAAAAGGTAGATTATCCCTATTTTAGTAACGCGGAAATAACTTCAGCGAAGTGGCTTTCGATTTTTAAAGAAGAAAATGCAAAGATCTACGCAGACGATCATCGATGGTTGCTGATCATAGGATTTGAAGGGTATCCATATACTTGGTATTGCGATGATTATAACTCCACAGATCTCGTTTTCTTAGGTGATTTTAACATGAGAAATGGTGTTGTGTTAAAAAAACACGAAATTGGGCCACGCATTTCTTTAATAAAATATGAAGAGATCGTTGAGATTGTTCAGAAGTTAAATAAAATATATATAAGCGGTAAAGCAGAAATCTTGAAAACCGTTGAAGGGTGACAAAATGGTTACACCAAAAGTTTCGATTATAATATTAAACTGGAATGGCTGGAAAGATACAATAGAATGTTTGGACTCGCTTTACAGAATAGATTATCCAAATTATGACGTTATCGTGGTCGACAACGGTTCTACTGATGAATCTATAAAAATGATAAAAAAATACTGTTTTGGAGAGATTGAAGTCGATTCAAAGTTCTTTAAATACAATGCAGACAACAAACCGATAAGGGTTCTTGAAACCTTGGAAGATTTAAAACATACCCCATCGGATTTTCAGCTCTATGAAACTTGTGAAGTTAATAGGAGATTAATCCTGATCAAAAACAAAGAGAACTATGGATTTGCAAAGGGAAACAATATCGGTATTAAATTTGCCTTAAAGTTCTTTAAACCAGATTATATCTTACTATTAAATAACGATACAGTAGTGGATAAAGATTTTCTATCTGAACTCATCGAGTTTTCTGAAAGAACAAAAGCAGACATCGTAGGACCAAAAATCTATTACTACGATTTCAACGGAAAAAAGAATGTTATATCATTCATAGGAGAAAAAATAGTTCCATGGAAAGCGGCTGGAAAAAGATATGGAGCTAATGAAGAAGACAGAGGCCAATACGACAATCCAATGGAAGTAGATCGCGTTGAGGGATCCTGCATGCTTGTAAGAGCTAAAGTTTTTGAAAAAGTCGGATTTTTGGATGAAGATTATTTTTTATTTTACGAGGAAACAGATTTCTGCATAAGGGCAAAAAAAGCTGGCTTCAAGATAATGTACTGTCCAACTGCCAAGATCTGGCACAAAGTTGGGGGATCAACAGGTAAAATAAGTCCAATAAGATTCTACAACTTCGCAAGAAGCAGAGTGTTGTTTATTAAAAAGAACTTTAAATTGTATCTACCATTGTATCTCATATACGAGATTTATTATACAGGTAAATTCCTTGCAGGATTATTTTATAGAAAACGACCTAAAAAATTAATCTTATATCACCTCAGAGGTTTAATCGACGGGCTGCTGGGGAGGTGAAAGCATGATCAAAGGATTTAAAGATGCTATCATGAACATTTGTTTTGAATTATTTGAAAAACTTGGAATCCACATACTTCCAATCTCTTTTTATTCTCCTATTCCTATACTAAAGGAATTAAAGAGAATAAATTTTGAGGCTTTTGATTTACATGGAGTAAATATAAACGATGAAATTATGCTCAAATTGCTTGAAGACTTCAAAAGATTCTCGGATGAATTCAACAGTTTACCTTTCGAGAGTGAAGAGGGATTTTACTTAAACAATCCAAACTTTGGACCTGTTGACAGTGAAGTTTATTACTGCATTATTCGACTTTTTAAACCAAAGAGAATTATAGAAATAGGATCTGGGTTTTCAACTATGCTAGCTTTAGATGCTATTAGAAAAAACGAAGAGGAAGGATTTCAATGCGAACTTATAGCAATAGACCCTTATCCAAGTAAAAAGATAAGGAAAGTCAAAGATAAAAATTTTAAGTTAATTCAGAAAAAAGTTGAGAACATGCCTATATCTTATTTTAATATTTTAAATGAAAAAGATATCCTATTTATAGACTCATCGCACGTCGTTAGAGTATGTGGAGATGTTTGTTATTTGTATTTAAGAGTTTTACCGAGACTTAAAAAAGGTGTATTGATACATTCTCACGATATTTTTCTGCCTTTTGACTATCCAAAAGAATGGGTTATTAAAAAGAAAAGATTCTGGAGTGAACAGTATCTCCTCCATGCGTTTTTATTATTTAATAAAGCTTTTGAAATTATATGGGCATCGAATTATATTAAAAGCAAATATCCTGAAAAGCTGAAAATCTTTAGATCCTACAAAGAATCAATAGTTCCAGGGAGTTTTTGGATTATAAAAACAGCCTGATCTCCCAGCCCCTTCTCATTTAAATCTTTTGCTTTTCTTTCCCATTGCTTTAACTTTTTATTACCAAAGATTTTCTTCAACCTTCTTTTTCCATCAACTAACGGAATATCCAACTTGTAGAGTTCGCTTCCCCAGAACTGGAATCCATTCGAGTCGAATACAACTTTTTTATAGTTTCACAGCCTTTTAACTGCGAATAATTGAAACGACAAATTAGGTAAGCGAAAAGTCATTTTTTGTGTAACATCCGAAACCACTTGCCAGAAAATGTAGGGTTCATATCTGATAGAACCTTTATATCCTCTAAGTCTCTTCCAACCTCCAAGTCCATAAAACTCAAAACCAAGCTCCTTAAAATCTTTTACAGTCCAGCCAGATTTATGCTCTTGGAATGGATTGTTGTGATAAGCGTCTTGAAAAAGAAATCCATTAGGTGTAGTTATTATTATCTTTTTGGTTGCCCATTCTTCCATCTTTTTTATTAGTTCTATTCCCTCTTCCTTATTCAAATGCTCAAGCACTTCTATACAAATTACTGCATCAAAGGATTTTGGTTTGAAATTCACTTTTCTTATGTCTGCTCTAACGTATTCGCTATGTATTCCTTTTTTAAAACTTTCGATCAAATAAGGCTCGAATATCTCAACTCCGACCGAATAAGGCACATTAAAAAATTGAACTGGAGAATTGTAGCCACAACCCAAGTCTAATACCGTTC
>JAWCDI010000170.1:0-3000 GCA_044343505.1 Candidatus Aenigmatarchaeota archaeon
TGTTTCTGAAATAAATTCAATTCCTTGGTTATAATATTCTTCAATTTTTTTAATAGTTTTTGGGATTATTCCTTCTTTTACTTCTACTTCTTTTGAAATCGACTCGCTAAAACTTGAATTAAGATCTTTTAACGTTAAAGTAATTCTATATTTACCAGCATTATTATAGCATTTTGTTTTTTCTATTATACCATCTGCTACTTCGCCATCTCCAAAATCCCAATGGATTTGATATTGTTTTTCAGTAAATGCTTGAGCTTCAACTTCTACGCAAGGAATATTTAATTTTTGTCTTACTGAAAAACCAAAGTTTAAATAAGGATTGAAAGCTTTAAATTCATCTCTTTTTTCTGTTGTTCCCCAGTTATTTGGTTTTATATTGTCTTTCTCAAAAACTTTTACAATTCTAATTATTCCTTTTTTACCATCTCTTACTCCATTTTCTTCTGTCTCTTTTTCTACTCCTCTTCCATTAGAACCTACCATTAAGGATTCAGTAGTAAGAACTGGAATGGTATTAATAGGAGAATAAGTTATATTTGCATTTTTTGGTGCCAATGTGCGCATATGGAATTCTTCGCCACTATGAATATGACCTCCGAAATCGAACGGTGTTGTAGTATTTTTTAAAATTTCTAGTAATGTTTCGTATTCTTTTTTTCCTATCGATAATAAACTGTAAGAAAAGGCCTCAAGGTAACTTTTAATCAACGGATGATGCGCCAGTAAAATTGTTGGATTCTCTTTAAATTCTTCTATTTTTTCCTTTAGCCAATTTTTATTTATTTCATTTAACACAGCATCAGAACCTACTCCATAGCCAAGGCCTCTGGCAAATTTTTCTCTTGAGACAAAATCTAGACCACTATTGTCTACATCGCCATAGTTGAAAGTAAAAATTTTTATAATCTCTACGGGTTTTCATCCATTTCTCTATGTGTTTATCATCCATTTCAAATTTAAACTCTTCACTGAATTGAGACTTTTATTTTCTGCGAGTTTATGTAAGTGGACTACGGTACAATTGATTCTAATATTTTAATTTATTTTAATTCTCTTTTGGCGAAGAAAATTGTTTTCGATTTTTGATTAATAAAATAAGCGGAGTAAAATTCAAAAGGAGAAATATTATAAATAATGATCCAAAAATTAAAATACTTTTTATAGGACATGGACCTGTCATTGCGAATTCACATGCCATATGAAAAATAAAAAATCCAATTATGCTCATCAAAGAATTTATGGAAAGAAAAATTATTAAAATCACCCACACCCATCTTTTTCTTTGTGTAAGAAAATAAGAAAACACAAAATATATAACACTACCACTCCACCACAAATATGGAATGAGGTTAGTTAGTTGAGATTCCTCTATTGCTTTAATCCACCACATAAAAACTCCAATTATTGCAAAAAATATTCCTATACCTCTTATTAACCAAACAATGAATTTTAAAGAATTGATGTTCATAGTTTGTATTTCAATTATTTTTATTTTTCCAGATATTAAATTTTCGTTAAATAATCAAAACTTTTAATTGAATGTTCCTTTCTAGAATCCCTTTGCTAAACCAAATAAAGTGAAACCCATAAATAAGGAACTAATAAAATTGATTAAATTAAAAACAATTAAAAAAGAAGCAAACTTTTGATTCTTGGAAGATCTTTTACTGGCAAAAATATACCAAAAAACTGGTATACAAGCAAATGTAATATACCATTATATCTGCTAAAAAGGGGTAAAAAGAATAAAAAATTTTCAAAGCTCCGCCCAAAAGTTGGTAAGAATAATAAAGAAGAATATTTTGATAAATAACTCAACTCTAAAAACAGCGATATAGTTCCTAAAATTCCTATCAGTAAAGATAAAAGTGATGAAATTCGAAACTTCATTTTTTAAAAATAAACAAAACCTTAGTACTTTCCACTTCGTTCGGCCATTTTTCCATGTAAAGTAATGTTTTTTGTTTTTCTAAGTCGGTATCGGCATTTAGTCCTTCTAGATCTAAATCATCACTAAGACTCTCAAAATGAACTATAATTTCTCCTATTGGTTTTGGTGGAGATTTTCTTTTTAAAATTAGAACTTTATCTTTTTTAATCTGGCCAATTTTCTGAAAACTCATTTGAATAGATTGGGAAATAAAATCAAAACCTTGATGAATATAATCTTCAATTTTCTTTATTGTTCTTGGAATAATTCCTTCTTTAATTTCTACTTTCTTTGAAATACTCTCTGAAAAATTAGAATTGGGGTCTTTGAGAGTTAAAGTAATTGTGTAGGTCCCAGCACTATCATAACATTTTGTTTCTTCTTTCTTTGAAGTTTTAGTTCCGTCACCAAAATCCCACTCGATCAGGTAAGGTTTCTCAGTAAAGGATTGAGATTCAACTTCAACACAGGGGAAGTTTAAGTATCGCCTAAGAGAAAAACCCCACTTTAAATGAGGATTAAAAGCTAAAAATTCATCACCGGTTTCGGTGATTTCCCAATTGTTAGGATTGTTAACATTCTTTTCGAAAATTTTTACAATTCTTACAATTCCTTTTTTTGAATCAACTACTCCATTCTCGGAAGTTATTCTCTCTACTCCTCTGCCATTAGAACCTACCATCAAGGCTTCAGTGGTAAAAATTTGGGTATTAAAGATTGGATCATGTTTTTTGTTTACATTAGCATACCAAGGTAATCTTCCATGAATTTCTTGAAAGCTGTGAATATGTCCGCCAAAATCAATTATCGCATTTGTATTTTTAAGAATCCCTAAAAGTATCTCATATTCTCCTTGCAAAGGAGCGGCGAAAGTTGAAAATGCATTAATGAAGTCTTTAATAAACGGATGATGCGCTAACAAAATCGTTGGGTTCTCCTTAAATTCTTCTGATTTTTGTTTGAGCCAATTTTTATTTATTTCATTTAAAACAGCGTCAGAACCTACGCCAGGGCCTACTTTCATAAATTTTTCTCTTGAAACAAAATCTAAACCAATAAAATTAAGA
>JAWCDI010000171.1:0-2993 GCA_044343505.1 Candidatus Aenigmatarchaeota archaeon
TAAAGAACTTGAGCGTGTTGGTTTGCTTAATCCTGGTGATAAAAAATGAAAAAGTTGTTTGAACTTGTTAAAAAATGGATTATGGAAGAAGAAGAAAAAGGCAAAGAGCTTGCGGAACAGAAAAAATCGATGGTTTGAGGTGATAAGATGCCGAATAAAAAATTATTGGGTTTGAATGGTTATAAAAACCAGAATAATTTTTGTGAGGAATATCTGAAAAAACTCTTCAAAGACTTTCTTGTTGATATTCCCTATTTCTACAAATATAAAATCATTCCTTTCCCGGTGGTTTATTTTTGGTTCTCGCATCAAAGAATCGATAAAAAAACCGCGAAAGAAATACTACGGGGTTGGTGCAACTTAGGGTTGTGTGAGTGGAAAGCGTATCATGGGATAAAAGTAAATGAAAAAATAATTGGGGAAGAGTGTCCGAAAATTTTATTCAAAAATAAAGGGGGTGTGTGTAATGGAGAATGAAGAAAATATTAAAATAGTTTTCGAAAGGGATTTACAAAAAGGAAATGAAATAAAACAAAAAATCAAAGAAAAATTAAATGAAGCGATCGAAAAGCAAGAGGAAAATGTTCCTACTCCCAATTTAGATGGTGAAGATTATATCATTATCCATCCATCAGTTGATTTTAAAGACAGGGCTTATTTTGGTGTTTGGCTACCATCGAAGGAAAATGGTAATGATATATTCTGCCTCATAACATCAGATAGAAAAATTATAGTTTGTCAAAAGCAAATTTTAGAGAAAGAAAAAATAAAGTTATCTCATTTTCCGATAAAATTCAAAAAAAGAAGATTTGAGTTAAAAGCTATAAAAGATTTTATAAACAATTCTGTTAATGTAAATAAAAAAGACCTATTCGCCGAAATAAAGCGTGTGCTAGATACTTATATAGATTTTCCACATACGGATTTTCTGACGATCTGGATAATTGGGACTTATTTATTTCCACTTTTTAAGGCATACCCCTATGTTTTTATAACAGGAATTAAGCAAAGTGGAAAGACAAAACTACTTTATGCTACTTCTTTGCTTTCTTTTAATTCAATTTTTTCAGTTAGTGCTTCAATTTCTTCCATATTCAGATTAATACAAAATGGACGCTGTTCTATTTTTATAGATGAGACAGAAAAGCTATCGAATCCCGAAAGAGCCTTAGAATTTAGGAGCATTTTGCTTCAGGGTTATAAGGCTGGAGCTGAAGTCCAACGGGTCGAGAGGAATCGAAGGGATAAACATGTTGTAGAATTTTTTGATGTCTACTCCCCTAAGATGCTGGCGAACATAAGCGGGCTTGAGGATGTTTTAGAAGATCGGTGTATAAGATTCGTAATGAGAAGGACATTGAAAAAAGAGATAGGCGATTCCGAAATCAATGAATCGGATCCTATATGGCAAAATCTCCGAGACAAGCTTTACATTTTTGCTCTGGAGAACTGGAAAGAAGTAAAAGAAACATATGAAACACTGAGGAACGAGGCTAACATCAGATCTCGGGAATGGGAGATATGGCATCCTATTCTTGCTATAGCTAAGTTTATCGATGATGCTTTATATAGAAAAATGGTTGAGTTGGCAGAAACCAAGAACAAAGAAAAAATAGTTGAAAATGTAACAGAGACTGGGGAATATATTTTGGCAGAGGTCTTGAATGAAATCGTAAAAGAGGACGATTACTATAAAATAAGTAGGATAAGAGAAGAGATGGCAAAAAAATACGAAACCGAGCAAAAATGGCTTACAAACAAGTGGATAGGAAATGCCCTCCGCAGACTTGGATTTACAGAGAAAAGGAGAGTGGGGACAGGAGTTGAAGTTAAACTTACGGTCAATGAAGTAAAAGAGTTAATAGATAGGTTGTGTATATTGTCATTCGCATCTACACCAAGTTCACCAAATTCACTAAATTCACTAAATTTGAAAGAAAATAGTGAATATAGTGAACTTAGTGAACTTAGTGCACATGCGAATAACAAAGAACATGATAAAGAACGTAATGAACTTAGTGAACTTAGTGAACTTAGTGCACATGCGAATTACAATAAAGAGGATAGATTATTTCTAAGGCTACCTACAAGTCATTTTGGTATTTGTAGCTATTGCGGTAGAGAGACAGAGATTTCATGGGTTGATTCTCAAGGTAATTTTTTGTGTGAGGGGTGTAGATGGGAAGCGAGCAAAAGATAGAAAAAATGTTCCTTCGATCAGGCGAGTATGAAAATACAAGAAAATTAGATTCGTACATATCCCTATTGTTGAGGGAAGACCCTTATATTGTAGGACAGGATTTCCCCAAACAACAATGGAAGCCATTAGCCGAACTTAAGCATCCAATAAGAAGAAGCATTTGCTTTAATGAATTTGTCTTCGATGTTGATGCCAATTCTTGGGACTCGTGTTATAAATTATCATTGAATCTTGAAAATGTTTTAAATCAATTAAATATACCATTTTTAAGGTTCTCTTCGGGTAATTGGTTGCATTACCATGTTTTCATGGATAAGGATGTCGGATGTCCTGTAGAACTTATAAAAGAGTACTTTATTCTTAAAAAGAAGATAAAAATCACGAGGGAAGAATTTGAAAATGAATTAATGAAGTTGTTGAGAGATTTAAAGTTTTATTTGTTCTATTATATTATTTCTTTAGTCAAAAATGTTGATGGGGCAAAATTTGATGTCTCAATAATGAAAGCAAGCAAGCATCTAATCCGAATGGAAGGTTCTTTGAATGAGAAGACAGGATATTATAAGTCACTTTTATTGGAGCTTCCAAAAGAAAAACCTCAAATAAAGAAAGAAGACGTAATATTTCCATCTGAAATAAAATATTGGAAAATCCCTGAGTCTTTGATTTACTATGTTTATGACAGATATATTCAGATGGAAATTCCTAAGTTTTATTCTAAACTGAAGAAGCAAATCGAATCACTAAAACAAAAGAAAAATATAGCTTGGATCGATAACATTCTTTCAAAAAC
>JAWCDI010000172.1:0-2983 GCA_044343505.1 Candidatus Aenigmatarchaeota archaeon
GCGAAGATAAGAGAAAAGACAGCAAAGAAAACTACGTAGCTACATAAGTTATACAAAGAATCTAACGGTTTCCTCTCGAGAGAAAAAATAGATCCCTTGCGATGTTTTGTTTAATTAATTCAAAAGTGTCTTTTGCCGAAATACACACAACCTCTCCTCTCCCAAGTTTACACCATTTGGCCAAACCAAGTTCTCTAGCAAGCTTATCAAATTTTGTAAAGTCTGGATAGTATTCCGGTTTTTCCAAATCACGCACAAAATGATAAAATATTCTTTCTACTCTTTTTCCGTTAATAATAGAGATTCCACGAAAAGGCTTATCCCATCTGTATGGAACTTTCAGCTCACGTTCAACATAGTGGATAAATGTGGATCCAGCATTAAGATTTAGATTGCAAATTTTGCCATTCATCCTTAGTAACTTATCCCAAAAAGAATTTGGACCAAAGCTATATTCTGGTGCATCTTTGGTGAAGTATCTGGCATTTTTTCCTATTGCTGCAACTGAGAAATTCGCATCTTCTGATCTGTAAGAAGTTGGATCCTGTCTAACCATTTCCGAAAAAAATCCCATGTTGAGACCAGGGGTCTTTTCTTTATCAAAAATTTCGCCACGACAAAAACTATATGAGAAAGTCGGTACTATAAGAGTACCTTCTGGGCCTATTACATCAAAAAATCCTTTCTTGAAAGCTAGATAATAATCCAATCGCGTTGTCGCATTTTTTAGCTTTCCAAAAAAGGCTAAATTACTGTGAACAAATACGTTGTCCCCTCGTTGTAGTCCTACTTCATGTAAGGCTCGCACTATGTCTTCGTAAGTGTAATCATATTCTTCTTTCACCAACTTTCCTCCTCACGATATCGGCAAGACCTTCTATTGTAAGAAACTCTTCTTTTTGAAACTCTTCATTTGAGAATCTAATCCGATATGTTTTTTCTAAATCTGATATAAAAGATATAAATGTAAAGGAATCAATCCATCCTTTTTCAAAATAGTTTTCTTTGAGGTTTGAATCCAGCTCTTGATTGCTTAACCCAACCTTTTCCTTAAACCAATTTTTTATCCAAACAATAGGATCCATATCCATCTATCTCTGATTAGATTTAGATCATCTAAAAACAAAAACCCTAGCTGGCGCACCGGCTGCTCCTTTTATCTTCCAAGGCATAACAATCAACTTCCAGCTTTTCGAAGTATCCACTTTCTCTAGGTTTGCCAAATACTCCACTATTACTACTTCGTGGGACAGCAATATTTTATGAATAGGAGAATCCAAATCACAAATAAGTTTGCCATAACTTCTGTCTGGAGAGGGAGTATCTAAACCAATCAACTCTACACCTTTTCTGATAATAAATTTGGCTGCTTCTTCGGTAAAGTATGGATAATCTTCAAAAAAACTATTTTTACCCCATCTTCTCCCCCAACCAAATTTAAAAATAACTCGACTCCTTTGAATTTTTCTTTTCAGCATTCTTGGGGTTATAGGCGCCCTTTCTTCGAGACTTGAGAGATCGATTATATCTACTTCACCGAACATTTTCTTTGGAGAAATAAGATCAACAGATTTACCCCCCTTTATGAAATGGAGAGGTGCATCAACGTGTGTGCCTGTGTGCGAACCTAAAGTTATCTTTCTGGTTTCTCGTCCTTCTTTATCAATTTTTCCCAATCTTTTTATTTCAACCTTTTGATGCCAAGGAGCGTTAAAGATCGGCATTCCTTCTTCAATAGCATATGTTAAGTCTATCATCTCTTTCATAATTACTTTCCTCCTGTAGGTTCAATTATCTCCACCAGCTCTTCGAACGGTCCTCTTGCGAAAAAAATATTTAAAGTTTTTTCCAATTTGATCTGTTCAATTTCAGTAACTTCAAATTTTCTATCTAAAATCTTTCTTTCATTTTCAGCACTAGTACATATAAAACTTACACAATTAGCTCCCACGTTGTCCAAAAAACAGCCTATTTTCTTTCCAGAGATCACGTAGAGCTCGTAAGAAGAAAGATCGATTGGAGAAGTAAATTTCAGTTTTATAAAATTTTTATCTTTCGCGAGAACTTTGAAACCAAGATTTTGAAAAAAACTAGCAGTTTTTTTCGTGTTTGGGCTAGTCACACAAAGTTTATTGAATCTGATCTCTGGAGAGCTTCTCAAAGAAAAAAAAGCTGGAATACCTATTGGTGTCATTATTCCACTCACCAAATCTTCACCTGCAAGAGATATCTTAGTATTAGTATTAATCACCTGAGGGGAAACTCCCTCGAATACTGGCATGTAGCAAGATCTTTCATCAAAGAAATGGTCGTGATCAACCAGCTCTACTGAATAGCTACCTTTCTTTCTTAATATAGCTAGGCTCTGAGTTTTTGAATATTTTCTCATAAGTTTTTCTTTGATTGCAACATTTTTAATTTTGTTTTTTATCAACTCAGGCCGATATCCAAATTTGCAAAAAGTATCTATTGTTTTCTCAAAATTCACGGTAGAAATGATAACGTGGCTGATTTTAAGAATCATATTCTCATCTTCGCTAAGATTTTTTTGATTCTTTCTATATCCACTTTTCCGCTCGTCGTTCTTGGTATCTCAGGAACTTCTACAAACATGTCAATAGTAAAATCCCTGCCAAGTTTTTCTTTTATTTTTAAGTTTATTGTCCTCTTATTTGAGGGCGATATCCCTTTTTCATCGGAAACATATACGCATACAATTTTTTCGCCCATTATTTCATCCGGAACACCTATAATCGCAAAATCTTTAAAGAAAGACGTAGTTGCAACTATTCGCTCTATCATAAAAGGGCTAATTTTTACACCTCCTCTGTTGATAAGGTATTTCTTTCTTCCGGTGATCCAGAGATAACCATCTCGGAGTTCTCCCACGTCTCCCGTTCTAAATTTTCCGTCAATAAAATATGAACAAGTATCTAAATTTAGGTATTTTAAAAACATCCATGGCGCTTCGACCAATATTTCG
>JAWCDI010000173.1:0-2974 GCA_044343505.1 Candidatus Aenigmatarchaeota archaeon
TTGGAATTTTACGAAGAGAACGAGATAATAATAAAGGACATAGAAGACGCCTACATCCTTTCGAGATACTTGCCGAGAGACTATTCTGAAAAGGAAGTGGAGCTGATGATAAATACGCTTGAAAAATTCAAGGAGAGGTTTAAAGAATGGTTGTCGAGAGATTGATAGAAGAAAGGAAAAAGAGGGAAGAAATTTTTAGAAATCTCGAGTTTCATCTCAGAGAATTGAAGAGAATCGCTGAGAATTACTTTGGAAATTGCAGAGTTTTTCTCTTTGGCTCAGTAGCTCGTGGAGATTACGACTTGATGCTTTCTGATGTGGATGTTGCGATTATCACCGATTGCAAAGACAGAGAGAAAATTCTGAAATTCAAGGCAGAGATTTCGCGGAGATGGTATTTCTTTGAGTTGCACGTCCTCGATGAAAGAAAATGGGAGTTCTACAAGAGATTCATCGATGTCTATAAGGAGTTCTGAGCTAATTCTTCATTTTCATCAACAAATGCCACACTTTTATTTTTATTGAGTTTGAGTAAAGTCTACTCTTTTAAATGAAGTTCAAAACTTAAACTGCTTCAGCTTTGACAAGATCGTAGCAGAAAAGTATCGAAATTGAATGAACGAAGAACCTTAACGTAGGACTACTTGTAATTCTTTCGAAGAAAGTTAAATCTCGTGGATGGTATATAGCAACTCCCCCAGAGAGATCATAGCGCTCAGAATAAGCAATAAAACCACGGTAAATCTTTGTTCGAACTTTGAAAAGATCATATTCAAATTAAACGCAGTCGATGATAATCTTTCCTTTCTTTGCATCTAAATTTAACTTTTTCCATAACCCATCTCTTTATCAAAGTCGGTCCAAATCCTGTGAGTTGAATTCCAATTCTCCTTTGTCTAGGTATCCCTTATAAACTACATCGTAATCTTTTGCAAATTCCAATAGCTTGTTTATAACTTCAAGCTCGAACGTCATGTCTGCATCAATGAAAATAAGAAAATCTGCATCGATCTTCAGAAAATATTTTCTTATTGCATTTCTCGCTGAAACTACGTTCCAAATTCTGTCCTATTAGCATCTTCTTCAAATTGAAAGATGTTATACATTTAGGTTTGCTTAAAAATTTCAATTAAAGTATATATCGATTGATTCTTCAGGAACTTTGGGATTGTATACTCAAATGGCTTTATAATATTAGTAAGAATTTTCATTGTGATATTTTCAATCTTATTGTTTATTTCTTTTTCTTTCATATATAGTTCTAATATTTTTCTGTCTTTTTCAAATATATTTCCATCGACTTTCCAATTTCTTCTTGTAACAAAATGGCAAAGTAATCCAAAAGGTAACTCTACAATTATTCTTCTTAGAATAGGAACGTCAACACCGCACCAATATTTGATCTTTCCACCATGCTTCTCAATTATTCTAAACCACTCTTCTCTTGGAATAGAAACATAGTTCGGTGCAAATATCATGTTTTCTAATAAAATTATGCAACCATCTTTTTTTGTTACTCTTAGCACTTCTTTTATGCCTTTGATAAAATCTTTTTTGTCAATAAGAAAACAAAGACATGCAATACTAAAAACATAATCAAAAATTTCATCATCAAATTCGAGCTTTCTTACATCCATAACCTTAAATTCGACATTAAATACTTTTTCTCTCTCAGCTCTCTCTTTTGCGAGTTTGATATTTTCCTCGCTTATGTCTATTCCATACACTTTTTTACATAATTTGGCAAATCTAAACGTAAATCTACCAACACCACATCCAACATCTAAAACTATATCTGACGGTCTAAGCTTATATATATAAGGCCTAAGATAATGTTTCTGTAATTCGTCTATGTAAGCATTCCAAATAGGCCTATCTGGCCACATAACCTTGCTTAGTGGGTCTTTTGCATATTTAGATCTCTTTTTCCAAAATTCGATAGACTCTTCTGTAGACAATCTCTTCATTTCTATCCCTCCCTCTTTGTTCCAATAACAACATATAATCCTGCAAAATTTTTAAAAATAAATTTCGAAAGTTTAGAATATTCTAATTTTATAGTATTGTCTATAATCCAATTACGAATTCTCATCGGTAGTTTGTTAATAATAAATCCAAGTCCAGGAATACATAAAATAAGACCGGTACAATATTCTTTTTTGATATTAAATGCACTTTCCACAATGCTTTTAATTAATTTCAGTGAAAAATAGTATTGCATATCGTTTTCTTGCCTCCTTCTAATCATCTTAATTCTAACAAGAAAACTTTTATACCAAAATATTAAGACGAGAACTCCGTTCTTCTTAAGGACTCTTTTGTATTCTCGAATTACATTTTTTACTTGACTTTCAGGGATATGGTCAAGGGTAGATAAATCTATAATTATGTCAAAAGATTCGCTTTTAAAAGGTAAGTCTCGAATGTCTGCTTGTAGGATATGGATATTTTTAACCCTTGATTTTGCATAAGAACATACAACGGATGAAATATCAATTCCGTAAAGATCGAGATTCTTGTAATTTTGGTAATGACCTAGAATATCTCTCTGATATTCAATACCCTCGTTCCATAAATCGGTCTTTAAGAGTTTAATTTTTTTATCTAATTTGATGCATTTCAATCCAAGTTCTATAGCTCTTTTATAGGAGATTCCTATATATCGTGAAAACCATTCAGGAGGTTTTAATTTTAGTAGTTTTCTAGCAGCCTTATCCCAAAACTCAACTTCCTTTACCATACGTTTTTGAAGTGAACCAATAAATTATAAACCTTTCCCACCCAACTTAGATATCTAGAAAGAACTCAAAAACTCTAACAAACTCTCTCCCAAACTCATTGGCTTCTCCTTTAGCAATTCCTTTGCCTTTGAGACATCGAGCGAGGAATCCCTTGGCCTCTTTGCAATCCATTTCATTTCTTCCATCTTCGCTTTTCTGATCAGATCTTCATCCAAATCAAAAGTTTTAGCAAT
>JAWCDI010000174.1:0-2962 GCA_044343505.1 Candidatus Aenigmatarchaeota archaeon
TATCGATGCTATATCCAAAAGTCTTGAAGTATCGTTGAAAAAGAAGGATGGTGAATTATTTTTGGTCGTGGCTGATCCCGTAGCTTATGTTCAAGCTTCTGGAAGAACGTCTAGGATGTTTGCAGGCGGTATAACTAGAGGTGCGAGTTTTATCATAGTAGATGATGAGAAAGCATTTCACTCGCTTAGAAAAAGATTAGAATTCATGCTCGGCGAGTTTTCACCCACCAAGTTCAGCTTAAAGATCGCTAAGAAATGGTTTAAGGGTATAGATGAAGATCGAAGAGTTATCATGGAAATCACGAAAGGAAAAATTTCCAAAAGATTGAAAGATTTCATTAAAACAGCTTTGTTGATCGTAGAATCTCCTACCAAAGCAAGGACAATCTCTAGATTTTTCGGAAAACCTTTCAAGAGAAGGATCGAAAACGTGACGGTTTTTGAGGTTAGTACTGGGGAGTTTGTGCTAAACATCATGGCAAGCATGGGACATATCTACGATCTTGTTCCCAATGAAGGTTTCCACGGTGTCAAAGTTGATGATGATTGTTTTACACCTATATACGATTTCATCAAGAAATGTAGGAAATGTGGTGAGCAGTTTACTGGACTTGATTTTTGTCCGAAATGTAAGAGTCAAGAATATTACTCTAAGAAAGAGTTCGTTAAAGTCATGAGGAAAATGGCTCTAGAAGTTAATCATATTTTTATAGCTACAGATCCTGACATCGAGGGAGAAAAAATAGCCTATGACATTTTTTGCTCAGTTTACCCTATCAACAAACGCATCGAAAGATTAGAATTTCATGAGATAACTAAGAAAGCTTTCCTCCAAGCTATCAAAGAAAGGAGAGAAATAAACCTTAGAATGGTAGAAGCTCAACTAGTGCGTCGTATACAAGATAGATGGATAGGATTCGAGCTAAGTCAAAAGTTATGGAATCGATTTCAAAATTACAAGTTATCTGCTGGAAGAGTTCAAACACCAGTTCTCGGATGGATAATAGAACGAGTGAAAAAGTCGAAGAAGAAAAAACGGGTTTTGTCTGCAATCCTTTCCAACGGCTTAAAAGTTTTCATAGAAAATCCCACGTTACCATTTTCACCACAATACCTTAGAGAACGATTGAAGGACCTCAAGGCTAGAATATTAGATCTTAAAACAGAGGAGCGTTTGCTGTATCCACCACCACCATATACTACAGACACTTTGCTAAGAGATGCTTCAGCTAAACTCGGGTTTTCAGCCCAAAAAACTATGATGCTCGCTCAAGACTTGTTTGAGATTGGATTATGCACTTATCACAGGACCGATTCCACGACAGTATCAACATTTGGTATAAACATAGCCAAAGAATACATTCAAGAAAGGTATCCTTCGCTTTTTGCTCCACGCAGGTACGCTATGGAAGGTGCTCATGAATGCATAAGACCCACAAGAGCTCTTGATGTTGAAAGGTTAAAAAACTTGGTATCCATGGGAATTCTGCGTTTTCCGAAAAAGCTTATGGATGATCATTTCCAACTTTATGACTTGATATTTAAGCGCTTCATAGCAAGCCAAATGAAAGAGGTAAAACTTCTTTACCAAAATTTCAAGGTTTTGATAGATGGAAACGAGCTTCATATGGAAAACCCGGTAAGCATAACATCTGAAGGTTTCAACGTAATCTTGCCGTTAAAAATAGCGAAGTATGTTGAGGAGGGAAAGTATTCCATACCTTTTGCTAGATTTCTGTACATACCGGAAGCGAGACCATTTACCCAAGGCGATGTGATCGCTTTAATGCGGGAAAGAGGTATAGGGAGGCCAAGCACGTACGCGAAAATAGTATCAACGCTACTTGAAAGGAACTACGTTATCGAGAGAAAAAGTAAGCTCATCAACACTGTATTGGGTTTTAAAGTTTATAGGTATTTAAACCAAAAGTTTGGAGAATATACTTCTGAAGAAACGACAAGGCGACTCGAATCTCTAATGGACTTAGTTGAACAAGGTAAAGCAGATTACAACGAAATCCTGAAAGAGCTTTATGAAGAAATCTTGGAAATAAGGAAAGCTTGACGATGAAATTAAGTTTTATAAATATCTTAGTTGAGGAATATACTTGAGTTAAGATGGGCCTGCGGGGATTTGAACCCTAAGTTCAGTTCTCTGTTTTTAACTTCAAGTTTTGGTTTAGGTTCAGACATAAAACCACCTCTTTTACAACTAAACTTTTAAACAAAGAAACAGAAATATTAATTAAGTCCAAAGTTACCTTGTCTTTGGTTTGTACTACCATACTAAAGATAAGGTAACGGATAAATTTAAAGTTTTTTACTGTATATTACACCAACTAAAACCAATTGTTAGAAACCATTTTCTTAACTTCTAAGTGCAACTAATGTTTTAACCTTGTCTGTTCCAACTAGGAAGTTCATGGTGTTCTTCTTCAAAACTTTCCAAAAGTTCTTTCTCAACTTTTTCAAAATCTTCAACTTCACACCAACTAACTTCAACCTTATCCAAGTAACCTTTTTCAAACAAGTACTTATGAATTCTTTGTGTTGTCAAACCCCCAACATCTTTCAGATAGTTCTTGACAAACCTTTGAACTAGATTAGTTGTTTTTCCTATGTAAAGTATGTCTGTTAATCCTACCAACCTTTCTACTTTTCTATCTTTCAGTCTTATACAATAAACATACTGTGAATTGTTTTTTGGAAGTATGTCAGGATTTTTCTGTATTTTACTAAAACTAACCCAGTTTTTGAAATACTTTTCAATTATGTTTAGATTATGCTTTTCTTTAACCCAACTTTGCAAAAGTTTGTAAACTTCGTTCATACTTTTTTCTTGGTTAAAACAATTTATATGAATTATCACACTTGTGTAACAAGTATTTCAAAACCACTAAAACAAGCAAACTCAACTTTCCATATGTGTGAAAAATTAACAAACAACCAAGATAAAACAACA
>JAWCDI010000175.1:0-2960 GCA_044343505.1 Candidatus Aenigmatarchaeota archaeon
AGGATTTAGATTGGATATACCAGCAATAAAAAAAGTAATCATTGATTACATAAACACACGTGAAGGCGTAAACGGAGTAGACATATCGGGCATAGTAAGTGAGATTGAAAAAAGATTTCCCGCTATAGCAGTCGAACTTCCTCCAGAAGAATTCTACATGATATACACACTTCCTGATGGAAGAGAAGTTATGATAAAAGATCCATCGTTGCTTCTTCCCAAAAGTGATCCTGTACTGAGAGTTTCTGCCCGCATTTATCGGTACATTGCTGATGAAAGTAGCATATCAATTGTATACTGATGCCAAAAGAAGTTCATTATAAAATTCTTAACTCACTTGGAACCTTTTTTACGAGGCTTGAAAACAAAGATTTAGTGTTACGTCTTATTCAATCAAAAACCGAACTGATAAATGAAGTTTATCAAAGAATGCTTAATCTTTATTACGGACATTTTATAAACAAAGCCGATTATTTCAGACGATATGGCTTTGCGAAATTAGAACTAAAATATGCAAAAACTGAAGCAGGATATGCTTACTATAAACTAGCAGAAGATCCTTTAGATGAAGCAAATCAGGTAATTTATATTGCAAATTTATATACCTCAATTGACGTTGCAGAAGCCAAAGAAATAAAAGATTTCTCTTTGATAGAAGAAGATTCTCTTAAGTATTTGAAAATTAATATTAACGAATTGGAGACTCCTCCACCAGAGACACTTGTGCTATACACTACTATGCATGGAATGTCGGAAGATTATCTTTATGAATCTTTTGCAAAATTTTTAGGTATATCTAAAGAAAAAGATTCTTTAAGATATTTGGTGAAATTGCAGTGTTTGTGGAACAGTTTGATTCTTCAAAAAAATTTGAAAATGCTTGAAAGCGTTATTGCTGCATTATGTAACCTTCCTATTGCATTCGATAATGGCCAAGTTATTGCAATTTCAAACGATCGGAAAGAATTGACAATTAAATACGATTCATTAGGAACAATAACGCACAAAGCGGAACCAAATGTTCTATTTAAGCCTTATTTGCCAAACGATCCTATTAGTAAATTTGAAAATTTAGCATCCAATCTTAAAATTTATGATTTTCGCACTAATTTGGAAGCTTTTGCTCGCAACATTGAAATAAGAAAAGCGATGTCTCCAGGTTTGCCCGTTAGAACATTTTATATGGTCAAAAAAGATCCAAACGAAATAGAACATTATTATGTGTTTAATAATTTTGATGCACAAATAGGCAACGATGTAATTATTAATCTTCATACTAGACGAGTTATAAATCTCGTCGATCTTTCTTTTGTTTTTCCAACAGACCCGGAAGGCTTCCCCATATTACGTTCAGGAAATTTTGCCGAATTGAACAATCCTTTGCCACTTTCTAACTTTCAGGAAGTTGATGTATACGTAATTCCTTCTGAAGAACAATTTGTAAAAATATGTTTACGCGGTGCTATTTTAGTACTAGTTTATTACGTGACTTTAGGCGAATTTATGAAGGACTTATTTGACTTTTTAACTCGAATAACTCCTTTATATACGAATCTGATCATGTATTTTATATCAGTGGATAAGATAGATAGTATTTTTATCCAAGACGAGAAAAGAAAAGGAACACTAATTCTCGATCTCACCGATCGTATGTATTCGCCTTTAAGGATTCGTGAATATGGTGCGGAAACTTTCGTAATTGATGATTGGTTAATTTATAGGCAGGCATGAAGTTGATTTCAGTTTATTACTTCGGTATTATATAGGAAATGATTTTACGAATTTTCAAAGATGGAAAACTTATCGCTGAGAATAAGAATACAGTTGTTCTTCAAGGCGTTGAATTAATTTATTATGCTTTATCTGGTCAAATTTTGAGTTCCATCATATTAAATTACGCTGAACTGAGACTTGGAGATGCTCAACCTGAACACGTTGGACTTGTCTATGGCACGGTTACAGGAGTAATCAAGTCTACAACTAATCAAATAACCTATGATTATTTCCAAAACATTCAGGACAAATATGGAGAAATAAAAACAACTATAACGTTTGTCGTACAGGGAACCGAAAGTGTCCAATTTAATAAAGTTTTACTTTGCCATAGAGAAAGTCCTGCAGATATTCGTTTGTTTGCATACACATTTTTTCCAGAAACACAACAAATAGCCCCTGGAACTTACATTTTTGAATGGACCTTTAGATTCAATCTGTAAACTTGATTTATACATCTGAATATTTTTATAATCTATAGCGATGGCAAACTATACGCCCAAAGCAGGATTAGCAAAACCTATTCCTCTATCTGCCGAAGACAAGAACAGATGGGGAGAACTTTTAAACCAGAATTTTGATATTCTTGACCGGTTCTGTGGAGAAATCATTGAGGGAAGGGGCATAAATGCTGCTTCTTTGAATCAGAGATTCATGGCTATAGAAAATGCATTGGAAGAGGCTGCTTCTCCATATCCTAGTCTGGATATGCGCCTTGATGCCTTAGAAACTGCATTAATAGGGGATCCAAACGACGAGAAAATATTACAAGATTTACAGGGCAAATTGGCAAGTATCGTTGCTTCAAAACTTCCGAAAAATGTTATTTTTTCAAGTTCTCAGATATGGTATTCATATTCACAAAATCAATTTACACTTTGTCCTACAGCAGAGACAACATACATAATTTATATCAATGGCAAAGGATATGTAAAGAAATGGAGTTCAACTCTTGTATTATCTAATCCAGGCATCAATAAAGTAATTTGTTTTGATTACGTTAATGAGCAACTGATTGCCCTAGACCATCAGAATGTTGCTGCAGATGTAAGAAGCATAAGTGGATACGATCCTATGATGCACTTGCCACTCGGACGAATAAACAATGTAAATGAATTTATCCCATTTACTTTCAAAGGATACCATAAATATGTATCCATCAGTGCAATTTCACTTCCAAATTCCGG
>JAWCDI010000176.1:0-2949 GCA_044343505.1 Candidatus Aenigmatarchaeota archaeon
ACTTTTTCTTCTGGAATTTTAAGAAACTTAACTATATCATTTTTACTTTGAAAAGATGGTGTGTGAATTACCCAAGCATTTTTTGCAATATTATAAAAAAGTTTAATGTATTTTTCTGAAATCCATTTTCTTTCTTTTATTTTATATATGGTTGCATCATGAATAGTAACAATCGATTTTTCTCTTATTTGCTTTGAAATCAATAAAGGTAAACAAACTTCTGGCATTAAAAAATGATAAATATCTGCGTCGCAGCTTAAAACTTTTTGCAAAACTTCTATCAAATCGAAAAAATAAGGGTTTGCGTTTTTCGATTCTATTTTTTCAATTTCAAACTTGCTATATTTTTTTAAATTTTCATATAGATAACTAGCTGTTTTGTAAATTCCTTGACCACTGTTTTTATTAAAGTTTCTGCATATTAAGACGGTCTTCATTTTCTTAGCCAGCTATATTATTTTTGAACAACCTTTCATTTAGACTTTTCTTTAGTGCATAGTGAATACACTATAGGTTTTATAAATCATTAATACTTTCATTTTTTAATATAGTCCTGTTCTAACAACTCTAAATATATTTTTATTAATTTTTTTGATTCTATTTTCCAATTAAACTTTTTTTCACAGAGAAGTCTTCCACCTTTACCAAGCTTCTTTCTTAAATTTGAGTCTTTTAACAATTTTATCAAAGCTTCTGCTAGTTCTTTTGGATTATCAGTATTGCAAACCAAGCCGGAATAATTATGTTTTACAAATCTTGTTAGATTAGGAAGATTATTCGATATTACTGGTATGCCTGATGCCATATACTCGAAAATTTTGTTCGGTATTGCAGTTTCTGTTATTAAATAACCTTTTACATGTAATATAATGCCAATATCACAAGAAGCAATAAGTTTCGTCATTTCATCCTGACTTAAGTACGGAAGCCATATGAAATTTTTCTCTAATTTATTTTTCTTAATTTCATTTTTTATCCATTCAAAATATTTTTTATCTCTAATAACACCTCTTATTAAAAATTTCACTTTATGCACCTTTTCGACAACTTTTTTTGCCGCCTGGACTAAATTATGTATACCAAAACAAGGTACTATAGAACCAACAAAAAGAACAGTTTTATCTTTAATTCCAAATTTATTAAGAAAGTATCTACTTTTTTTCCTTGGATTAAAAATTTTAATATCTACAGAATTATAGATATGATTAATTTTCTCTTTTGGTATTTTCCATCGTTTAATAAGGAGTTTGTCATGTTCCTCTCCTTGTGTTATTATAAAGTTAGAGTTAAAACATATCCATTTCTCAATTTTATGGAAAATTCTTATAAGTAAATTATCTCTATTTTTATTTTCAACTTCTAAAGGATCATGATAATCAAAAATTATTTTACAGTCCAGCTTTCCAAATTTTTTAGCAAGCAATGTCACTATAGCGCCCGTGTGTCTGTGAGCATGGATTAACTTTATTTTGTTTTTTTTACATATCTTTATAACTTCTGGAATAAAGAATGGATAAAAAATAAAATGTAATTTAAATAAAGAAAATCGAAAACCTTTTATTTTTTCATAGAGTGATGTAAATCTAGATATTAAATGAATATTTTTATGTTTTAAGTATTCAATATAGGGCATTGGATTTTCTAATGTCAGGGCATAAACTTCAAAGCCATTTTCTGCTAAACTTTTACACATTTTGTATGCTCTTATACCACCAAAAACATGTAATACTTTTAATGTGTTTTTTCGAACCATTTTATTAACTCTATCATTCCTCTTTGTAAGTTAAAGCTAGGCTTATATCCTAAGCTTTTAAGTTTTGTATTGTCAGATACTAAAATTTTTATATCTCCCAACCATGAAGTACCAGTAAACCTAATTTTTGGGTTAATTCCCTTTATTTTAAGTAAAACTTTTATCGCATCTAATATTTTTATTCCATTTCCGTTGCCAACATTAACAACATCATTTTTAACTTTTTTATCGATGAGAAAAAGTGCTTTTACTGTATCTTTTACGTAAATGAAGTCTCTTTTCTGTTCACCATTTCCAAGCAATACTAATTTATTAGGATTCTTTTTTAATTTCAAAAGTGCATCATAGAAGAGGTATTTCCGTTGTCTAGGGCCATATGAATTAAAAATTCGTGCTATAGCAAATTCTATACCATATAACTTCGAGTACATAGAAAGAAGCAGTTCACAGGTATATTTAAAAACACCATATGGTGAAATTGGTTTTGGTTCATAATTTTCTTTTATTTTTTGTTTGTAATTTCCATAAACAGCTGCAGAGGAAGTAAAGATAACTTTGCAATCTCTCCTCCTTGCAACTTCTAAAACATTTATAGTTCCCCCAACATTTACTTTTAGATCACTTAATGGCTTTTCTACAGAGAATTTTATTATGTGACCCTCTCCACTTTTTTTAGTTTCGGGAATAAACTCAGCTAAGTGATAAATTTTTTCACAATCCTTTGATACTCTAAAAAGAACATCGATATTTCTAATATCACCTTTGATAATTTTTATGTTTCTATTCTTTGATAGATTTGAAAGTTTACCAGAGGAAAAATTATCATAAACTATTATTTCATTCCCATAAGAAGAAAGATATTCGGCCAAATGACTTCCAATGAATCCAGCACCACCAGTAACTAATATTCTCATATATACAACAAATAATCAATAGCTATATTGCTAGTTTTCTTATTTCTATCAATATCTCTAAATTTTGGTATTTTAAATGTAAAATTTTTCATCATCTCCATAATATTTTTATGTTTTCATGATTTAATTTTGATGAAAAATAACTTTCATCTTTTAATGTTTATGCTTTTTCCTGTTGGGACAAATTTTTAATGACTTTAAATATTACAAAATTTTTTGTTTTTAGCTATTTTTAAATGTGTAATTCTTTCTAAATGTTTGTTCATCCCATACATCAGTCCA
>JAWCDI010000018.1:0-10727 GCA_044343505.1 Candidatus Aenigmatarchaeota archaeon
AAGATTGGAATTTATTCCCAACGGATTATGAAGATAAAGTGAAGTGTGTTAAGAAGATAGCGAAAAAAGAGAAAATAAGTTTAATGGAATGCGCTTATGTTGGTGATGGAGAAAATGATATTTTCGTTATGAGCGAAGTTGGAGTTCCCATCGCATTCAAGCCTGAAAGCGAAAAAGTAAAGAATGTGGCCAGGTACGTTATAGAAGATTTAAGAGAACTCTTAGATTTACTCAACTTACACACATTTCTTATTTAAGAGTGAAACTGTAAAATATGGGAGAAGCTGAGAAAAAGAGGTTGTTCTTACAGGCCAAGAAAAGGAAAGAATTGAATAAAGTTTTTCCTTCGATCGAAAGTGTTTTGGATAAAATTGGGATGGAGAATGTTAAGTTGAAGTTGGAATTCAAAGATGAAGAAGATCTGCACAATTTTTTGAATTTTTGTCCAGATCTTATTGAATTCTGGAATTTCGTGGTTGAAGCAGGAAAAAATGAGGTGAACTTGGGATATAAAGGTGATGACCCAGAAGATCTGAAGAAAGCTGTAAAATACCTTTATTCTTTAAAACCATTCCATCTCGCAAAATCTTTATTCATCGAAGAAAAGGGGGAAAAAGTCTTTGTTTCTAGTGATGAAGAATTCGGTGTTCCAAAAATTCCATACACGTCAAAAACATCCTTTAGATTTTCATCCATATCCGGAGAAAAAGAGAAAAATTTGCTTAAAAAGATTGTTTACGACTATTTTTCCCAAAGCGTTCTTCAAATTCTTTTAAAAGCATGTGAAGGGAGATATGTGGCTTACGAGAAGTTGGAAGAAATCGGAAAAGAAGATCACTTGAGATGGAGAGTTAACTTAACTAAAAAATTGTATGAAAAAATTTTAGTTAACGATTCTTCCGATTTAACAAAACTTTTAGAGACCGATGCTTTTGGATTTTATCCAGCAGTATTCCAATTTTTCAATTTTGAAGGTATGAAATTAAAGTTGCGTAGTAGGATCGTTACAGAATTTGATCCATCACCTGGAAATGAAAAATATGCTGCTGAAATTTGTGAGATGGCGCAAAAACATTTGAAAGGAAGGCTTATGTTCAGTGGTAGTAAGAGTGGAAGAATAGAATTTGAAGTTGACGTTGAAGGGTTGTTGAAGAAAAGTGAAGATTTGATGAAAGAATTCAGTTGGCTGGGTTATTTCTTAACTAAGAGTGTGAGAGAATGTAAACTGGAAGATTTTTATAAAATAGTTTTAAGAGGTTTTGAACACTCAATCTACTTCATGCTTTTGGATGAACTCGAAAGTTCAAATTATCCTTTTAAAAGATTAATACTACGAAAAAATTCCCCTTTCAAGATTTCTTCCGTGCTTTTGGATTTTCCGAAAACAGTCTCCATAGCGATGTCAAGTCCTAAAGCTATCGTAAGGCTGGGGAGAAATGAAATTCCAAAGGATTTGTTGAAATATGAAAAGTTTAGGAAGTGGTGTAGCTCTTATCCCTTCCATATTTTGGTTTGTGTTCCTGAAGAAAAGATTCCATACACAAGGGAAGATATTTTGAGGGAAAGCCATATAATTTTTGCGTTTGAAAAATTGAGTAGAGGTTATGAAAAATATTTGAATAGTTTTCCGAAAATTGTTGGTGCGGATTTCATAAAAAATTTTCTTGAAAAAATGGATGAAAGAAAATTGGAAGTATATCTAACAAGCCCATATAAATTCGAGAGGGATTTGATTTTGAAGAGCTAATTTACAGAAGCATTGATGTGAAATAGTTCATTTTTCTTCATAGTTCCTTTCTACTTAAAAAATAGCTTAAAACCAAATCAGTTTTAAACTGTTGCGAAAAGTAGTGCGGGGGGTGGGATTTGAACCCACGCAGGAACTAATCCACCAGCGCCTCAGGCTGGCCGAATTGACCAGGCTATCGGACCCCCGCAATATAATTTTACTCAATTAGATTTTAATAAGGATAGACATTCAGAAATTATCTTATTCCCCAAAAATTCTGTCACTTCATTTCCTTTTATAGGATTAATTTCTACCAAATCCAACCCAAGAACTTTGCCTTTAAAAACTTCTTTTATCAGCTCTTGAAATTGAAACCAAAAAATTCCATCCGGCTCAGGATGTCCAACGGCTGGAGCAACGCTTGGATCAAAAACATCTATGTCTACAGTTAAATAAATTTTATTGTTCTGACAAAATTCTCCCAGTTTTTTCTTAACTTCTCCCAAATTTTCTCTGATCATTTTCGGTGTGAAGTATAGAAATCCTTTATTTTTCACGAATTCCAAGTCAAATCCATCACAAGACCTTACACCAATAAAACAAAAATTTCTTCTACTTTCTTCAAAACTTCTTCTCGCCCATGTTGATGCATTGAATTTTTTCATTTCTTCTTTGTTAAACTTTAAAGGATTAACAGACTTAACCATTTTTTCATCTACGTAATTATCTTTAACGTCAAAATGTGCATCAAAACTCACAACTTTCACATCTTTTTCAAAAAGTTTTAAGGAGAAGTAAGTTGCTAAATGTGAATTGGAAATCATGAAAGGAATTTTTCCTTCATCCAAAATCCTTTTAACTACTTTTTCAATTTTTCTAGCGTCCACATCACCTATGTCAGCCACTTTAACTTTTTCAACCAAATTTTCTTCTTCATCTATATCAAACCATTCTACGAACCAACTAGTTTTCCTTAAAGATTCAAGCATTTTTTTAGCATTTTTTCCCAACAAAGTTCCAAAAATAACAACATCAGCTTCTTTTTCGTTCGACAAATTCAAACAAAATTTCCCATACATCCAAATTAATTTAGAATGAAAGAACTTAAATTTTCTAGATTTCATTCTTATTCAATTTTACCTTCTTAATAGCCTTTTCCAACCCTTTTTCATCATTCACAGGAACCCAATTCTCTCTATCTATGACCATACTTGCTACCTTACCCATTTCACACAACTCCCCAAAAAGATCTGACTCAAGATTAAATGGAGGTCGTTTTTTCAATATGAATTCATTAACTTCTGGCTGTACATAGTAAACTCCAACGTTCGTTGTCAGAGATACCCAAGGCTTTTCTTCGAATTTTCTAACAAAACCATCTCCATTTATTACTGGTCTACCAAAAGGACTTTCTATTTCAAGCACAACAACCATCGTCAACCAAGCCCCCTTCTTCGTGTTTTCTTCATGTTTAGATCTCAATTTCTCCTCAAAATCTTCCTCAAGAATCAAATCATCAGGATAATGGATGATGTATGGCTTTTCCCTATCGATACTTCCGTTCATCAAACCATTATAGATTGCTCCACCCTTTCCTAGTAACTTTTCTTTTTCAATCGAATATTTTACCACCTTTGAAGCGTAAAGTGGGTTACCCTTCCTTTTCTCTCCTTCCACATATTCCATAACTTTCTCATACCCATAACCCAAAAGCAAAGTGATCTCATCTATGTTTGGGTAGCAACTTATGCAGTAGTCGAGTAATTTTTTTCCCTCAACTTCTAGAAGACATTTCGGCATTCCTTTGGTGATGTGGGATAAGCGAGTACCTTTTCCTCCAGCGAGAATCACGAGCTGATAGTCAGAACCCATATCTTTATTTTTAACCATAAAATTAAAAAAATTATGGGAGTTTTTGAATACAAAGGGATAAAAATAGAATGGTTGGGACATGCTTCTTTCAAGATTACAAATAATTTTAAAATTTACATAGATCCTTTCGATTTAGGTGAAGAAGAGAAAGCAGATATAATATTCGTAACCCATGAACATTACGATCATTGTTCTGTTAAAGATATCAAAAAAATTGTTAAAGAAGATACAGTGTTGGTGATAACGGAAGATTGCATAGCAAAACTTCGAGATTTCAAAACTTTTCCTGTACTACCTGGAAAAGATTATGAAGTTAAGGGTGTAAGATTCCGGACAACACCTGCATACAACCTTTCAAAAGCTTTCCACACAAAACCTAGCAATTGGGTGGGTTATATAATTGAAGTTGATGGTGTGAGAATTTACCATGCAGGTGATACTGATTTCATACCAGAGATGAAACAGCTTAAAGATGTAGACATAGCTTTAGTTCCGATCGGAGGAACTTACACAATGAGCGCTGAAGAAGCGGCAAAAGCTGTCAATACTTTCAAACCTAAAATAGCTATACCAATGCACTTTGGTAAGATTGTCGGTAGTGAAAGAGATGTAGAAAAATTTAAGGAATTGGTAAAAGAAAGTGAGGTTGTAGTATTATAAATCAACTCAACTAATTTAATCTTATGAAGAGCATTTGCATTTATTGTGGACTTGGTTGCAGGCTCGAATTCTTGGTTGATAAAAAAATTGTTAAAGTATTGCCTGATCCAGAAGATCCTGTGAGTAAAGGAAAACCTTGCCTGAAAGGCTTAACTATAAATGAAGTTTTGAATAAAGGAAGGATAACATCACCAATGATAAGAAAGGGGGGAAAGTTGAAAAGGGTTAGTTGGGAAAAAGCTTATGATTACATTTATAGGAAAACAAAAGATTTAGAGCCGGAAGAAGTATTTTTCTCACCATCGGGAAAAACTACAAACGAAGATAATTACGTTATGCAAAAGTTTGCGAGGATTGTTTTCAAAACTAATAACGTTGATGGCTGTTGCACAAGAGTTTGTCATCAAGCTACTGTTCAATCTTTACAAGATATTTTCGGTACGAGCGGGAATCCTTGGAGGCTGGACGAAATTGAAGATGTTGATGTTTTGTTGATAGTTGGTTCGAACCCAGCCTCTAATTATCCGGCTTTCTTCAACAGGATAATCGAAGTTAAAAGAAGGGGTATGAAGATAATTTCAATCCAGCCTATAGTGAACTTAACTTCAAAGTACGCTGACAAAACACTACTAGTTCAACCAGGAACAGAAGTCGCTTTGTTGAACGGTATAATGAATTATTTGATAGAAAAGAAAGTTTACTGGAAAGAAGCCGAAAAAATAGAAGGTTTCAAAGAGCTTTTACATGTTGTGAAAGAATATTCGATGGAGAAGGTTTGCAAAATATGTGGAGTTGATGAGGATGAATTCAAGCAATTTTGTGAAATTATAGCTAATTCGGAAAATTTAGGTATAATGCATGGTATGGGCTTAACTCAGCATGTTAACGCTATAGAGAACGTTCATTCTCTCCTTGACTTGTTGATGTTGAAAAATGGCAAACTTTTCTCGGGAAGAGGTGAAGTTAATGTACAAGGTGTTGGGGATATGGCTTGTTCACCGGTTAGCTTGCCAGTTGATAGCTTGATAAACACATCAAAACTTGAAAAGTTGTGGGATTCGAAGCTCACTTTACTGAAAGGAAAAAACTTGATCGAATCTTTTCTGCTTTCCCCTGTTAAAGCTGCTTTCATCCTCGGTTTTAATCCAGCCCAATCCCTTCCAAACTTGAATCAAGTTCATAAAAATTTGAGGAAAATGTTTTTGGTACAGATAGATAGTTATTTCAACTTAACATCAAAATTCGCAAGCGTGATCTTACCCTTGCCTTTGTTGGTAGAGAGAAAAGGAACTATAACGAATTGTGAAAGAAGGGTAAGGTTTGTGAGAAAAGTTGTGGATAATGTGAATGCTAAGCCTGCATGGTTGATCTTCAAGGAATTGAGTAAGTATTTTGGTTTTGAAAGATTTTTTGATTATGATGATGAGAAAGAAATTTTTAAGGAAATAGTTGAAGTTATACCTGCTTATTCTTCCATAGATCCCGAGTGGGTTTATGATGGAAACGACAGCTGGGCCGATAAAGAGATCAAATTCAAGAAGTTCATACCTGAGAAGTTTGAAGGTGTGGAAGCTTTAACTAGTGAGAAATACCCTTTCCTCTTGGTAACTTTTCGTTCCCCTTACAGTTTTTTAACCAACGAAGCTACTTCCAAATCAAAAAAATTGAGAAAGTTTGATGTTGATTTTTGCTACATCAGTGGGGAAGATGCTAAAAGGTTGAAATTAAAAAACGGTGGGAAGATAAAAATTTCAAGTTCAACCGGAAGCGTGGTAGCAAAAGTTAAGATAGATAATAACATGCCAAAAGGAATCGTTGGTATGCATTTCCATTCTGAAAAAATTTTGGTAAACAAACTTTTTCCTACAAAGTTCGATGAAGAAACTTTCACACCCAATTTAAAAGTTGTTAACGTTAAATTGGAAAGAGCGAAAACGTGAAAAATTGTCATGGGTCGAATCTTGCAACATCAGATACTTTTTAGTTTAAATAAATGATTCTCTCATAAAAAATACTCGCTCCTAGAGGAGTAAATGTCTTACAATAAAAGTGTTGTATATATCAGAGAGAACTGTACTTGAATTAGAATGCCCCGTCTGGGATTTGAACCCAGGTTGCAGCCTATCATCTTTTCATCAAACCTTTCGAGATTTATCGAAAGGGCCGCGTCCTTGACCGGACTAGACGAACGGGGCGTATAAAAAATATTTGAAAATTAAGTTAAAAATTTTTAGCTTTTAATTTTTTCCAATTCAGGCTCAAGAATGGACCAAATTTCTTGATGAACTTCTTCTATACTTTTTGTGGCATCGATTACGAACCATTTCGCTTCTTTATTCTCCTTCGCAAGTCTGAGGAAAATTTCCCTAGTTTTCTCCAGAATTTCCCTCTCTTTCTCTATTCTTTCCAGTATCTCCCTTTTCGTGAAATCTTCTAAGCTCAACTGTTTGATCCTACTCATCGTAACTTCAACAGGTACATCTATCAAGAAAACGATGTCTGGTTTTATGAAGAATTTTTCAACTTCCATTAACCATTCCAAAGGTAAACCCCTAGCTGCTTGATAAGCGAAATTACTGTAACAATACCTATCAGTTATCACAACATTTCCAGCCTCGAGTAAATTCTTTATCCTTTCTTGAGAATAACTTCTGTCCGCAGCGTATAGTAAAGATAAAGTGAAAGCATCTAGTTGAAGTCTTTTTGTAAGTCTTGCTATATCGTTTTCAAAATCTGGAAAGCTTAAAGTTGTGAAAGGGATTTTCCTCATCAAGAGCTCTTGCGTTATGAGTTTTATGTGAGTTTTTTTCCCAGAACCTGTTATACCTTCGAATGCTATGAAAATACCTTTCATAGACTAATTTTTTATACTAACTATCCCCTTAAATACTTTTCTATCCTTCTAAACCAAGGAAAGTGGGCACGCCCGGATTTGAACCGGGGACCTACCGGTTATCAGCTTCAACAGCTAAAGCTTCGGTTGCTCCAACCAGGCTAAGCTACGTGCCCTTTTCACAGATTTTAATATTATCTTATTTTTACTTATGTTTTATTTGAGGGCCGGTAGATCAAAGGTAGATCGTCTCCTTCGCAAGGAGAAGGCTCCGGGTTCGAATCCCGGCCGGTCCATTTTTGGAAGAAATCATGAGAACAACTTCAACATCTTCCTCGCGTTATCCAACATGGCATGGTCATTGTTGAAAAAGATGTAAACTTTTTCGGGTTTTAGGTTCAAAATCTTCTTCTTCACTTCTTTCAGTTCATTATCACTGTAATAATGAGAATACCAAAAAGTCCTCCCATGCATTCTTTCATACACTATCCCGTTCGTACAATAAACTTCTAAAGGAAAATCTGGTGAATCAACACTTACCCAAGTTATTCCAAGTTTTTCTGCCCATTCTAAACATTCTTTCTTGAACCAATCCTTGTTCCTAACTTCCAGCGCGAACTTTTCTTTAAGTCTAGTGCTTCTTACGAAATCTTCGAGCTTTTGACCAATTTTAGGGGAAAGCGAAGGTGGTAACTGAAAAAGGTAAAAGTCTATGTTCCTCTCCAAAGGCCTGAAAAGTTTTTGGAAATCCTTCCACAATTTTAAAGCTTTATCCCCAAACTTGAAAACGTGTGTTATAAACCTACTAACTTTTATACTCCACCTCAACTCTGGGTTAATTTCCCTAGTTTTCGAAGCCCAAGCTTTAACCTGATTCGGAAAAGGAAAACGGTAGAAAGACATGTTCAGCTCTACAGAGTTCAGCATCGAATTCTTGAGATACCAATCAAGAGTACCTCCTTCGTTCCATCCATAAAGCCAACCAGAAGTTCCCACGAAGACCTTCACTAAAAAAATTTAGGTTTTTAGAAGGATAAATTGATAACATGAGGAAAGAATGTCCTAACAAGGAAATTAACGAAAAAGATTGTCCATGTCCTGAAACAGGGTGTGAAAGACATGGCATATGCTGTCTTTGCATAAGGTATCATATGAAAAGTAAACAGTGGCCTTTACCAGCTTGCTTACGTTAATCTTACCTTTACTGAAAAAGCTCTTGCTAGCCTATTTCTTCAAAACTTCATCAAGCTATCTACTAGCCTTTTGGTAGCCTCTTCTTGGTATGGTTCTGGCCTTAATATCTCACGTACCATCCTGTCTATGGTTTTCCTTTTCTCTATTTCTCCCATTTGCACTATTGCCCTGAAGGGTTCTGCAACTTTTTCCACTATTTTCTCCATCTCAGCCATCTGCTTCCTCATTTCCACCAAAGCACACCAAAGTTGGGCAACTTTTACGTCTTCGGCTTGCATGAAAGCACATTTATGCTTCTTCGTAGCTTCTATCAATTGAGCAAGTATCTCCCTATCTTCTTGATTCAAACATTCTTTCCAGTCTTTTTCGTTTGCCATACTTATTGAATGTAAAGTTAAATTTAAATCTTTTACTACTTTTCAGGTAAGAAAATTCCCAAAAAGAAAATTTTTAATACCTTTTACGACCAATTTAATTTGAATGATAGGCCTAGAAAGCCTTCAGTTCGACTTCATAGTATTTGGTCTAGGATTTATAATAAGCGAACTTGTTACCAGGAATTTCCCAAGGTTAAGGCTTTTTATAATCAACGGTAAGAAGAAAATAAAGATACACCATGCATATCTTGGTGCTATAGTAGCTTTTTTCTCGGCTTTAACTGGTCACATAACACTGTTCAACTTAAGCCTTGGTACAGCGGTTAACGATGTTGTATGCCATCTAAGAGAAAAAATAAAGAATTTTTTCAAGAAAAAATCTAAATGAACCTAGTTATTCCTGGTCTTAGGTCTTTTTCCGTATCTATGACCACTATTTGTTTGTTTAAAGGTAAGGCAACGTTGTAGATCGGTACCGTATCCACCCAAACCATCTTGGATCCTTTGTGGGAATGGCCAGTAAGTACAAGCGTTGGCCTTCTGTTTATCAAGACTTGCTCGTAAGCAATCGACCCCAGATTCTTGTAAAAGTTCGGGTTTTCTCCTTCCAGGATTTTGTAAGTTGGAGCGTAATGGATCAGTAAGATTGAAATGTTGGTCTTCATCCTGTTAAGAAGGTTATCAACTATTGTAACCCTTGCTTTGAATAAATTCTCTATGTTTGGAACGTTTGCTTTTTGCCATCTAGTAGGTTCATCCAAGCTACCTGTTGTACCAACTACACCAACCTTTAAATTCCCTATTTGTAAAATAGTGGCTTCATCGTCCAGAAATTTTATTTCCTTATACCTAAGCTTTATTTCCTCCCTTATATCCTGGTATTCATTGTTACCGAAACATGCAACTATCGGACAATTTATTTTTCCAAAAAGCGTGTTGTAAATCTTATCATATTCTTCTAAATGTCCTCTCTCTATCATATCACCAAGCAAAAACATCAAGTCTGGCCTAACCATAAGCTCATCAACAGCTTTAACGAAATCTGCAAAGAATCTAGGTGAATGAACGTCTCCTGTAGCAGCTATTATCATTTTCCTCATTTTAAATTACACTTTTGAACGAAAAAAGTTTACCTATAAAAAAGTATTTAAAGTTTTTCTTTGATAACTTATTCATGAAATTCAAAATCATGGCCATGATTTTCTCCTTCCTTTTGATACTCCCAGGAATAACTCTAGCTATTTGCGATGGACAAGATGAAACTTATAAGTACAAATCTGCAATTTTTCAAGTATCTAATGCCAGAAGGATTAAAGTTACTGTTTACAATTCCATGGGGGATTTATACCCAAGATGCTTCACAGCCTGGATAAAAATTGGATCAACTTATAAAAACCTGGATGGTCTTCCTTATTCTCCTAGCAATTGGTACCAAGCATGGTCTTCTACTGCACCTAATTGCTTTTCTTCGGGATATAGAGTTGTTTCAGGTGATTCTGCTTCAGCCGAATACGATCTCACAAGTTATGCACCTTATGGTTACACAGGAATAGTTGAAGTCAGGGTAAGTAGTGATTGCTATCAAATTGTTCAAGATCCTTGCTTTTGCTGGAAAGCCAAAGTTGAAGTCTTGGAACAAGTTGAACAATATTGTCATCTGGATATCTACGTAAAAGATGACCGTGGCATACCTTTAGAAGCGAATATTTACGTGGATGGTAATTACGTAGCTTATTCTTCCCATGTCCTTAAACAAGTTTCGGTTGGAACTCATGTGGTTTCTGCGAGCAAAGAAGGTTATTCAACAGACACAAGGACCATAACCTGCTCTTGTTCTGAGGTTAAGAGGGTAGAACTTGTTTTAACCAGGATAAAGGTTTGTAATCCTGGTGAGATAAGGAATAGGTATTGTGCTTGTTCAACTCAAGTTGCTTACGAGAAATGTAGAACGGATGGCTCTGGTTGGGAGCTTATAATCGAGAATTGTCCACCAGGCTATGTTTGTAATAATGGTTATTGCATCATGGAAAAAGATGGATGGTACGATACTGGAAGGGAAAGG
>JAWCDI010000177.1:0-2935 GCA_044343505.1 Candidatus Aenigmatarchaeota archaeon
ATTTGGTATCCAATTTTTGTGACTTTTTCCTTAACTTTTTCTTGTCTTGCCTGTCCAAGGAAGAAGCTGAACAAAAAACTAGTATTATTGAGATATTATCTAAAAGCCTCTCCGTATGCTACCACCACGAAAAATCCCCCTTTTGTATCCCCTTGCCCGAAGGGCATAAGTTCGAACCGAACTTCTGTTATTTTATTTGCTCCGATTGCTTTTGCTTTGGACTTCATGTTTTCCAGAGCTTCGTTAATAGCTTTTTCCAATTCCTCTTCGTATCCCTTTGATCTGCCACCAAAGAAGTCTCTCAAAGAGGCTAGTGCATCTCTTGCAAATCCAGACGCCCGAACTGATATGCCATAAACTAATCCTAGGTATTCGCCTTTTTCATTTTCTTCATCTTTTATGTAGACTTTAATATCAGCTGTTCTCATTTTCAGACCTCCTTTAAGTTAGGTTTTCGTTTTATATGCAGCTTTAGTTAGAGAAAATCGAGATCTGAATAATTCAACGAGAGACTCAAACAAAAAGGGAGGGCACAAGGCCCCCCTCGCTCAACCATTAAATTAATTTTCTATCACTTCCACTTGGTCTTCACTGTACTCTTTGTAGAACAACAAATCGGTGGGCCCAAATACATCCCATGCCATTCCTATTGCGATATAATACACCTTTTTTCCCTCCTCGTTCGTAAGCACCAATTAAAGTTCCTTGATTGTGGTACCACCCTCGATTTTGTATTATTTCGTACTCCTCTCTCCGTAATGTTAATTTTTCCATCTTCTCTCACCTCCTTACTGTTTTTATTTTGTTAAAAAACTTAAGAAACTCTCCTTCAAAAGGACAACATTTATATTCGAGTTAGGTCCAACAAGTGAGAGACTTACACTCCAGATCAATTGTTCAATTATGTAAGCTTCTTAATCACTTCAGATCTAATGTATCCTTCATTGTACATGTCAAGCAACTTTTCAAAGTTTAAAACCCCCTCTGGTAACCTTGCTTTTAGTTTTACGACGAAACTTTCATTTCTTCCTTTTATCACGACCATTGTTCTAGCTGGCAAATTCAGGATTTTTGAAGTTATGCTTCGTGTTTAAGTGCAAGAATTATGAACAATGGTAGATTTTTAATAAGGAGAATTTTCCGCTATAAGTATTTTTTTAGTTCCTTTTTGACCTCATCTAAAATCTTAAGCAACTCCTCAAAAGTTCCTTCTCCTCCTATTTTGTTCCACATTTCTTCCCCAATTAAAACTTCATGTTCTATGTCCATAATTTGAAAAGTAAATCTGTGTGAATATTTTTCTCTAGGAACAAATGGATTATAAGGAAAAGCCAAATAAGTTTCAACATTAGGGTTACGTTTGATTATTTTGAAAAACAACATTTTTCTTTTGCTCTCTGCACACACATCTAAATTTGGAAGAGGACTTTTAATTTCCATAAAAAGCTGTCTTCCTTGAGAATCTTCTGCAAAAAAATCAGCTACTATTTTTACATTTATCTTATCGTTTGAAGCTGAAAAGATAATTTCCTCCCATTCTTTTTTCATATTAGGTTTTCTTTTTCCTTCTCTTAGATCCTTTATTATGGTATTTGCTTTTTCTATCATACCTCTATCAGCTTCTCCTTCTATTTTGTAGTTAAGAAAAACCCGAGTATATTTCTCTCGAGCTATTAAAAGTGCTATCTTAGGATAAAGTTTCATACCCATTTTTGTAACAAGAGTTCGCTGAACTTTAAAAGCTCTTAATCCTTCGTCTGTAAAAAAAACACTATGAAAAGGAAACGCCTTCTTTAATTCCTCCAGCGAATACTCTTGAGGTAAGTTCTCTTTGGCAAATTTAAAAATTTCTTCTTTAATTTTTTCCTTAGTTTCCTTTCTCACGTGTTTTCTAACACAGTAAGGATATTGCTAGATCTACAGCTGAAGAAATAATCTTTAGGTTCGTCTCTCCAATTTCTTCTGAAGGGTATATTTTAGCCTTTTTTGCCTGTTCTATCACTCTTTTTTTAAGTTCTTCTTTCTTGACGGTAAAAGTATTTTCTGATTTTCTTGCTATAAGAACAAGAACGTGTGAAAAACCAGAGGTTCCACCTTTTGTTATGCTTCTTGTAGGATGTTCAGAAATTAAGGGAATTATATTTGTTAACCTAAACCCGGCTCCTTGAAGAGCTTTTATGAGAGCTTTCCAAGCTTCTAATTTCCTGTGACTAAACCACAAAATTAGAAGTCCGTCATCCTGTAAAACCTTCTTTATTTCCGTTAAAGCCTTCTTAAGTTTGACTTCAAAAAGGTTATCTTTAGAATTTCTACTAATTACTTCGTCTTTTTTAGGAGATCGCCAACAATTCGGATTCCAAGATGGAAGAAAGTTTTCTTCGAAAAGAAAATCCAGCCCTTTATCTAAACTTGTTTTCAAAAACGGCCAGAAAAATTCGGAAAAATCACTGTAAATGTGTTGATCGTAATAAGGAGGGTCTACGTTGACGACGTCTACTTTTTCCTTCAAAATTTGGAATAATTCCAAAACGTTACATAGTTTTACTTTTATTTTATTACCTTTTCCCTCTAATTTTTCGCACAACTCTTTCAGTATCGGGCAAATTCCCCCAGTCGTTTCACTCTTGCTATTTGGTTCAAATATCCATTCTAAAGTTTTAAATGGCACTATCGCCTCGGCGTATATTCCTTCTAGCCTAAACCTTCTGAACTTATAGTAGGAACCAATACTACTTCTGACTGTAGCTTGATTGCTATTCCACGTGGTTATTATAGAATTAAAATCAACCAATTTATCTATGCCAAAAGCCAGATATAGTCCCGTTGCTGCTCCAAATTCACCTTCTTTTTCTACGAGTTCTTCTATTCTTTCTCTTACATATTTGATAATTAAACCCAAAGCTAATGCTTGTCGTGGATTGAAAAGATTTGGATA
>JAWCDI010000178.1:0-2929 GCA_044343505.1 Candidatus Aenigmatarchaeota archaeon
ATAAAATTTGAGAATTTCATCAATCGAGCAGCTTTCTGGATGGCAACAGGCTCAGGAAAAACTTTAGTTATTGTTAAGCTGATTGAAGTTTTGAAAAAATTAATTGATGCCGGAGAAATTCCAAAAAAAGATATTTTATTTTTAACACATAGAGAAGATTTGATTAATCAATTCAAAAAGCATGTCGAAGAGTTTAACGAATTGTCAATAGAGAGAGGTTTGAAAATAAATTTGAGGGATCTGGCGGAGTATGAAAAAGTTAAAAGAGAAAGTTTAGCCCCATTTTTTAATGAAGTAATAGTTTTTTACTACAAAGCAGATTGTATAAGTGATGAACAAAAAGAAAAATTGATAGATTTTAGAAATTATGAAAATGGTGGCAATTGGTATATAATCTTGGATGAAGCACATAAAGGAGATAAAGAAGAATCTAAAAGACAATTTTTATATTCTATCATGGCAAGAAACGGTTTTCTATTTAATTTTTCTGCAACTTTTGTTGATCCTAGCGATATCTTAACAACAGGTTTCAATTTCAATTTAGAAAGATTTATTTCTGAAGGATACGGCAAGCACATCTATATTTTAAAACAAGAAGTTAGAGCATTCAAAGAAAAAGAAGATTACAACAGAAGGGAGAAGAAAAAAATTGTTTTGAAAGCACTAATTTTACTTACCTATATCAAAAAGTTTAGAGAAAAAATTAAACAAGTTGATCCAAAAGCTTATCACGAACCTCTAATGTTAACTTTAGTTAACACGGTAAACCTTTCGGAAGTAAAAGAAGAACCCGACTTAAAATTGTTTTTCAACGAAATAGAAAGTATAGGAAAAGGTGAAGTAGATAAAAATCTATTAAAAGAATCTATCGAAGAAATAATTGAAGAATTCTCTGAAAATCCTAAATTTGCTTATGAAAATATTTCAATTAAATTAGATGAAAATACAATTAGGAAGATTACATCAAATGATATTTTACGATATATTTTTAATGCTGATAAACCAGGAAGTATAGAAGCTTTAACAATACCTGAAAAGCGTCAAGAAGCTGTATTAAAATTAAAAACTAGCGATAAACCTTTTGCTTTAATTAAAATAGGTGATGCAATAAAATGGATAAAAGACAATTTAAAAGGTTATGAAGTTAATGAAAGTTATGAAGACAAAAGTATCTTTGAAAGGATAGAAGAAAGGGAAGAACTCAGCATTTTAATGGGTTCGAGAGCTTTTTATGAAGGTTGGGATTCTAATCGGCCAAATTTAATATTGTTTATTAACATAGGTGTAGGTAAAGAAGCAAAGAAGTTTGTTATTCAAGCTATTGGAAGAGGTGTAAGAATCGAGCCTATAAAAAACAAAAGGAAAAGACTAGAAAATTTGTTTAATAAAGGAGAAGACGAAGGTTTGTTAGTTGAATTGGGAAATAAATTTTTAGTTCTGCCTTTAGAAACTTTATTCATTTTTGGAACAAGTAGAAATGTTTTGATAGAAGTTATAAAACATTTGGAAGTAAAAAAAGAGCTAGAAGCTACGGTAGAATTGGAAGTGAATCCAAAATTACAAATATGTACTCTGCTTATTCCTATTTATAAGGAAGTTGGAAAACTATATTTACAAAGAGAGCCGCAAAAATTCATTCTATCAAAAGAATGTTTGAAATATCTAAAAGAATACTTTAACACCATTGATGAAAGAATTATTATTGCTGTACATGAAATTGAGCCACAAATGCTTCAACATCTTAAAGCTACTTTTTCTAATGAAGATAAATACTATAAGCTAATTGAAGTAGAAAACTCGCCCTTACGATTAGTTATTTCTAAACTACTCACACACTTTAATTTAAATTTCAAAGGTTTAGATAAATTCAAAAAATTAGAAGAGGAAATTATTCATTTTAAAAAAATAAAAATTTTCCTGGAAAATTTTGAAGAGAAAAAAGAATTTGAAGAAAAAGTGGATAAAGTCAAAAAGTATTTAGAAAAAGATAAAGAAGAAAGAGTGTTAGAGGAAAAATACGGAAAAATTTCTAAAGCAGAATATGATAAGCTTTTACAAGAAATTTCAAAGAAATATTCTAAAGAAGAGAGCTTTAAAGATTTAAAAATAAAGTATGTTGCTGATCACTTTTATATTCCAATGATTGTATCAGTAAAAGAAAAAATAAATTATATCAAACACATAATCAAAACAAAAAGTGAAGCAGAGTTTATAAATCAACTTGAAAAATTCGTTAAGGAGAATAAAGATAAGTTAGAATCATTTTTTGATTGGTGGTTGTTTAGCAAGATTGATGAAAAATTAGATAAAATTTATATACCTTATTACGATCCTAATACCAATAAAATTCGTGAATTTTACCCAGATTTCATATTCTGGTTTAAAAAAGGGAACAATTATCACATTGCATTTGTAGATCCAAAAGGAATCACCCATACAGAATTTATGCATAAAGTTGATGGATATAAAAGAATTTTTGAAGAAAATACAAAGCCTAAGATATTCAATTTTGAAAATTTGAAAATAATTGTAACCCTACATCTATTTACAGAAGATGTAAACCGCGTAGGAGAAGGTTACAGAAAGTATTGGTTCGATAATTTTAATTCAATTTTCAAACTTCTGGTCTAGCAAAAATATTGTTTCCAGATAAGGGGGTTGACAATAGAGGTCTTAAAATTATAATGGATATTGCAGTAGAGTACAGACAAAAAATAGCCGACCTTTTGCATAGAATGGCTCCTGGGGAGTTCGAAAAGAAGAAAATTGAATATAAAATTAAGTAAACTGACCAACTTCTTAAATTAAATCAAAGTTAAATATATTTAGTTTTTTATTTTTAAAATTAAACTTCAAAAAATTTAAAAAATAAAAAACAAAAAAGAATTATGGCAAAACAAAAAAAAGAACAAGATTATCTTATTAATTT
>JAWCDI010000179.1:0-2925 GCA_044343505.1 Candidatus Aenigmatarchaeota archaeon
GGTTAACACTACTAATTTTGCAGCTACAGGGACGCTTGTTTTGCCAACAAATTCTGTTGCATGCTCAGCTGTGAATGAAGGTTCAGGAACAGATATATGCAGTGATTTAGAAGAAGAAAGCCATGCTTCTGAGCATGTAGGAGCAGGCTTAACCAATCCAAGCGGAGACCAATTGGCAGTGGCATTTGGTGAGAATTTCCTTGGTTGGGGGAATTTAACTGCTTATCCTAGCTCTTGTCAATGTGGAGCAGGATATGCAGTTCAAGTTATAGGAGATAGTTGCACTTGTGTAGCAATTACGCCAGGAGGGCAAGGGGTTGTTGGCTCTGGTAGTTTGGGCTATATAGCAATGTGGAACTCTAGCCAAAGCATAAACAATTCTATAATTTATCAGAGTGGAGGCAATATAGGAATTGGGACAACTTCACCTTCTTCGAAGTTGCAAGTTGTAGGTGGGGCAATTATGCCAGAAGTAGGAAATTCAGCTACAGCAGGAATTTATTGGCCAGCAAATCCAGGTGGAGGTGGTGGGGATGAAGCTTTTATAAGGTATTATGTTGAAAGTGGTGAAAATACAAAGCTATTGATAGGAATAAACAACGATGCAGATGATGATTTAAGTTTCTATCAAGCAGGTGCAGAAAGAATGACAATTTATAACGGCAACGTTGGAATTGGAACTACAACACCTAGTGAAAAATTGGAAGTTGCTGGAAATGTGAAAATAACAGGTTCAAGGATAAAAAGCTCGGCTGGGTATGGAATTGTGCAAACGGATGCTACAGATTGGCTTAGAATTAATCCAGATTCAAATTATCCTGCTATTGCTTTGTATAATCCTGTTGCAATTGGAACTGGTGGCTTGGCAATAGGTGAATGGAGCCAACAATCTTCAGGAGTACTAAAGGTAACACAAAGTGCTTACTTAGCAACTGCTGGTGGTAATGTTGGTATAGGGACAACTTCACCAGGAGAAAAATTAGATGTTAATGGTAACATCAAGCTCTCCTCAACTTCACCTTATATCAATTTAAATGGTGTGGCTGTGAAAAAAGTTGGTTCAAATATTGTAATAAGTGATGTGATATGAAAAGCGTAATTTTTGCTCAATTTGTGGGGGAATTTTTCAATTCAAAAAATCGAACATATGTTCGAAAAATCGAAAAATATTTAAAGAGCAAAAACTATAAAATAAATGTGCTGGAAGCAGTAAATTCAAAAGTAAAAACTAGAATCTTGAAGTTCTTCTCTGCAAACAAGGGAAAAGAATTCACTATAACAGAAATAGCGAGTTTTTCAAAAATTTCCAAGTCAAGGGCATATGAAATTCTAAGGGAGTTGGAAGAAAAAGGGATATTGAAGAGCAAAAGGTTTGGCAAAAGTGTTGTTTACTCATTAAACCTTGCTAACGAAAACACAAAAAACGTTTTGTTGTTCATAGAAAAAAGCGAAGAAAAAATCAAAAGAATAACCCAAAATTTTTTGCAAGAATGTATTAAAAAGTTTGGGAAAGATTTGGTGAGTGTAATTCTTTTTGGAAGTTATGCAAGGGGAACTTACAAAGAAACGAGCGATATAGATTTGCTTGTTGTAATTAAAAAACTCCCGGAAGAATGGTTAGAAAGGAAGAAAAAATTTGAAGAAATTGAAGAAAAGATAGAGAAAAAGTATGAGAAGAATTTAGAGATTTTACCTTTAACAAAAGAAGAGTTAATCGAAAACTTGGAAGATTTCTCCCCCTTTTTTGTGACCTTCCCTTTAGGTTATAGAATAATTTATGATGATGGAACTTTTGTCAGCAATTTCAAGCTTTTTTTGGACAGACTGAAAACTGAGAATTTTGTCTACTACGAAGGAGGTAAAAAATGGGAAATAAGAAAATTGGTAGAGAAAAGTTTGTAGAGAATTGGCTGAAACTTTCGAGGCATGATATTGAAGTGGCTGAACTGATGTTCAAGAATTACGACTGGCCAAACTCTGTTTTCTATTCACAACAATCAGTGGAAAGGGCTATTAAAGCGCTTTTAGAAGCCAATGGGATAATAGTGAGGGGACATTTTTTGGCTGATATATTGAAGCGTGAAATTCTTCCCAAGGAAATGGAAAGAGAAATGCAAGAAAAAATCATCGAAATATCTTCATGGTTCGAAAAGGATAGAAAATGGGTAATAACAAGATACCCAATAAAAAAAGGTGGAAAAATTGTTTTGCCTGAAGAAGTTTTTACAAAAGAGATTGCTTCTGAAGCTTTGAAAAAAGCAAGGTTTGTTTTGGATTCCATCTCAAAAATTTTGAAGGAAAAGGGTGTTGAAATATGAAAAGAGATGAAGGAAAAGCTAAAAAGGCTTTAAATGAGTTCCTGAAAGAGTGTAAGAAGAGGTTTGGAAAGAATTTGCAAAGCGTTGTTTTCTTTGGTTCAAGAGTTAAAGGCTTAGCAAAAGAGGATTCGGATTTTGACATTTTGATGATTATAGATAAGCTACCTGACATAAAGCAAAGGTTTGATTTAGTTTCTGATATAGAAACGAGAATTTTTGAAAAATACAAAATAAAAATTTCTACTTTGCTTTTTGAGCCTGAGGAGATTTTTGAACCGATAAATCCTTTACTCTTTGGAGTTTTAACTGGCTATAAAGTTTTATTTGGCATGGAAAAATTCAAGAAAAACCTTGAAAAAGCTAAGGTATGGATTAAAAAAATTAATCCGATTTATATAGAAGGTGAAAGAAAATGGAGAATAAAAGAATTAATTTGAAACTGGCAAAAGAATTTTTTGAAACTGCAAGAGCTGATTTGAATAGTGCAGAAGTTTTACTTAAAGCTAATAATTTTAACAATTCAATTTATCACTCTCAACAAGCTGTAGAGAAAGTATTAATTTTAAAAAACAAATTTGTTGAGAGTCATTTCGTTGCCGATATAGCT